>NZ_JBEZED010000032.1:90756-97781 GCF_040648675.1 Micromonospora sp. NPDC049101
GTCGTGCCCGCAGCGTGCCGAGCGCTTCCGCGTGCGTCCCGGAGGAGCCCTACTCAAGATCGCGCTCGATCCTGGTTGTCAACGCCGTTGCGTTAGGTGGAATGGCTGTTCGTCAACCAGCACTTGCCTCGCCGATCATGGAGTTGTGGTGGGTAACAGAACGCCCGTAAAACCCCCAAAGTCGGCACCACAACTCCATGATCGCCAAGCCGGGGCCAACCCGCTCCCCGATCGGGCACTTCCTGTCCCGGGTTGACCCGCCGGCTACAGCCCTAACGCAACGGTGTTGACAACGAGGATCGAGCACGATCTTGAGGGCTGGGCTGGGCTGGGCTGGGCTGGGGGCAGCAACATCCCTGTTGCGCGGATCTTGCGCGCTGGGCCCGCCACGCTGGGCTTGCGCTCGTCCTGCCGTGCGCGGGGGTGCGAGGGCGCGGCGGAGTGGGGCGGGACGCCCCGGTCAGGTCAGGTCGAACAGCTCGGCGGCGTTGTCCCAGCAGACCGCGCGCAGCCAGTCGTCGCCGAGGTCCAGTCGGGCCAACCCGGTCAGTTGGTCGGCGTACGGGTGTGGGATGTTCGGGAAGTCGCTGCCGAGCAGCACTTTGCCGGCCAACCCCAACTCGCGCAGCCGGGGCAACTCGTCGCGGGGGAAGGGGACGAACTGGTCCAGGAACGGGGTGAACGCCATCGTGGTGTCCAGGCGGACCCGCTCGTACGCCTCGGCGAGGTCCATGAACTCCCGATAGTCCGGTGCGCCGAGGTGCGCCACCACCGCGGGCAGGCGAGGGTGCCGGGCGAGCAGGGCGGCGAACGAGTCGGGGCCGGTGTGTGCCGTTCCCACCGGGGCGTGCCCGGCGTGTACGACCACCGGCACATCCGCGTCGGACAGCATCCCCCACACCTGGTCCAACGCCGGGTCGGTCGGCGCGAAACCACCGACCTGCACGTGCACCTTGAACACCCGGGCCCCGCCGGCCAGTGCCGCCGCGACGTATCCGGGGGCGTCCGGTTCGGGGAAGAACGTGGCCGAGGGCAGGCAACCCGGGGTGTCGCGGGCGAACTCCAGCGTCCAGCGGTTGAGGTCGGCCGCCATGCCCGGCCGGTGCGCGTACGCGAGGGCGCTGAACGCCCGTACCCCGAGGCGGCGCAGGTGCGCGACCCGGTCGGCATCGCTCCACCGGTACCGGATCGGCCACTCGGTGCCGACCAGCGGCCCGGGCGCGTCGAAGTACGCCCACACCCGGCGCATCAGCCGTGGTGGTAGGAAGTGCACGTGTACGTCGGCCAGGCCGGGCAGCCCCAGCGCGTGCCAGAACGCCGGCACCCGGTCGTCGGCCGTCGGCGGTGACCCGAGCGCCGGACCAGTCACATCTCGATGTCGAACCGGCTCAGCACCGAGGGCGCGATCAGGCCGACGGTGGCCAGCGCCGAGACGACGGTCAGCGCGATGCGCATGCCGACCACCTCGGCCTTGCTGCCGACCCGCAGGGCGATGCGGTTCGGCAGGCCGATCATCATCCACATGCGTCGTTTGATCGGGATCGGCCAGAGGATCGGCACACCGGCTCGGGTGATCATGTCGCCGAGGATGTGCACGAAGCAGCCCACCCCCAGGGCGGTGCCGATCAGCGGATAGCCGCGCCCACCCGGAAGGTTGGCGAAGGTGAACCAGGCGGCCCCGGCCGACGCCAGCGTGATGATCACCCAGCCGGCCCGCTCGGCCCACTCGTCGAACAGCCCGCGCAGGGCGAGGCCGAACATGAAGAACAGGATGGTGATCACCGCCCACTTGCCGTACGCGGCACAGAGCGCGGTGGTGCCCCAGCCGACCAGCACGGTGAACGGCAGGGTGTGGGTCAGTGTCCGGTGCCCGTTGTTGCGGCGCGGGTCCCTGCTGAGCTTCGTGGCGTAGTAGACCCCGAGTGAGATCTTCTCCATCACCTCGGCGGCGAAGAGCGAGAAGACGCCGAAGGTGCGAGCCACCGTGGCCCCACCCTGGTTCTTGGTCACCTTGCCCGACATGTCGAGGTCGGGAAAGAGGGCGCCGCCGGCGCACACCGCGGTGCCCACCGCCAACGCGAGCGGCGACTGGTGGTAGTCGGCGAACTGGTCCAGTGCCCAGGACCCGGCCAACCACGCCGCCGCGCCGGACAGCGCGTGTTGCGGTCCCATCATCTCGGCTCACCCTCCCCAGGGATCTTGAGCGCCAAAACTACGCCACTGTAGTCAGCGTCGGCGCCGCAGGGGCATCACCCGGAAGGTCCACATCGGACGGGATCACGCCGCGGGGCTGAAGCTCTGCCGGATCATCGGCAAGTATGCCGCGTTGACCTGCCAGTCGAACTCTTTTGTCAACCACGAGACGGTGTAGGAACGGTCGGCCGAGGTGTTGGCCAGCAACCGGAAGCTGTGCAGCTCGTCACCGGCGGCGTTCACCCAGCCGCACTCCCAGACCGCGCCGCCCTCGAAGATGTCCATCGCGGAGATGTCCACCCTGCGGTAGCCGGTCAGCAGCGCCTCGCCGGTGGTGAGCCGCGTCTCCTCGGCCTTCCAGTACGCCACCGGGTCGGCCCGCACGGGCCCCGCCTCGACACTGAGCACCCGGGCGCCGTCGTGCTCCCGGAAACAGGTCACCGCCCCCTCGGTCCAGCGTGTCCAGCCCACCGGCACGGCGATCCGGAACCCGGTCGGGTCGACGTGCCAGGTCCAGCCGTCGCGCAGCCGGTAGGGCGCGTCGGCCGGGCGCGACACCGAGGCCACCGGCGTGGCCGTCGACGGCGGTGGCGGTGGTGCCGCGCAGGAGAACGCGGCCGGCCGGGAGGTCGGCGTGCCGCCTCCGGAGCCGGACGGTGGTGTCCGCTCGACGTGGCGGCCGGCAAGTGTCAACGTCACACCCGCGGCGACGAGGAGGGCGGTTGTCGCTCCGCCCAGAACGATCAGACGACGCCGTCTGCCGGGCCGGTTGCCCGTCGGGCGGGCCGGCGTCGGCGGTTCGTCGGGCGGGGCCTGCGGCTCGACCGGGTCGGGCCGGACGGCCCGGCTCGCGCTGCGTACCGCGGCCACCGCCGAGGACCGCTCCGGCGCGACGGGCTGGTCGGGGTCCGCCGCGACAGCGCGTAACAGTGGCTCCACCTCGGTGGCGGTCAACCGCCGCCAGGGGTCGCGTTGCAGCAGGCCGGTGAGCGCGGGGCGCATCGGGCCGGCGCGGCGCATCGGGTCCGGTGGGTCGGTGGCCAGTGCGCTGAGCGTGGCCATGGCACTCGACCGGGCGTACGGGGACTGCCCCTCGACCGTCGCGTAGAGCGTCGCGCCCAGCGACCACAGATCGGTACGCGGATCCGACACCCCTTCGCGGGCCCGCTCCGGCGCGACGAACTGCGGCGAACCGAGCACGGTGCCCGGGCCGGTCATCGCACCCTCACCACCGTCGAAGGTGGCCAGCCCGAAGTCGGTGAGCACCACCCGCCCGTCGTCGGCGACCAGCACGTTGTGCGGCTTCACGTCGCGGTGCAGCACCCCGGCGGCGTGCGCGGCCCGCAGCGCGGCGAGCACCGCCAGCCCGATCCGGGCGGTGCGCTGCGGGCTCAGCGGCCCGTCGGCACTGATGATCTGCTGCACCGATCGGGACGGCACGTACTCCATCACGATCCACGGGCTCTCCCGGTCGTGCACCACGTCGTAGATGCGGACCACATTCGGGTGATTGAGCCGGGCGGCGGTGCGTGCCTCGCGCAGGGTCCGCAGCCGCAACTCCTCGCGTTCGGCCTCGGCCAGCCAGGACGGCGGCACGACCTCCTTCACCGCGACGTCGCGGTGCAGCATCTCGTCGCGAGCAAGCCACACCCGACCCATCCCGCCGGTGCCGACCAGGTCGAGCAGCCGGTACCGACCCGCGATCAGCAACTGATGCACGGTCGCTCCCCCTTGGTCACCCCGGGTTACACGATAGCCACCGATCTCGGTGTTCTCATCCGCTGAGCGGCCTCGATCCACGCCGGACGGTGGTCCGGATCATGGCCGTACGGTGCAGGTCAGCGGGGTGGTCGGAAACTCTTTCGCACCACCGCCCAGTCGGCGTCGGCCGCCGCCCAGTCTTCCTCGGCGGTGATCCAACCCAGTGTCCAGGGTGCGGCGCCGACGACGAGTTGTCGGGCGTGCAGCAGTGGCCCGTCCGGTGCCCGCCAGCGGCACTCCCACTCCGCACCGCCGTCGCGCGCGGCGAGTCGGATCTCGTCGTACTCGGGTAGTGCCCCGGCTCCGGCCGCCGCGTCGCGGACCTGCCGCAGCCCGACCAGCGGATCGGTGGCGCCGCCCGCGGCGACGCTGAACGCCCGGCCGGTCGCCGGGTCCTGGAAACAGGCCGTCACCCCGTCGCGCGAGTAGTACCAGGTTGCCGGCACGGAGACCCGGAAGCCGGCGGTGTCGGCGTGCCAGATCCAGCCGGACGGCGGCCGGAACCGTTCGCCGGGGGCCGGCGCGCGGGCCGGCACCGGGGCACCGCCGATGTCCGGGCGGACGCAGTCGAACGGTGGCGGGGGCACGCCGGGCCCGCCCGGTGGCGGTCGGCGCCGCTCGGGGCCAGGGCCGGGGCCGTCCGGGCCGCCGCCGCCCGGCGGTGCGTACGGCGGTGGGTCGGAGGTCCGGGCGGTGTCGGCGGGTCGGTCGGCGGTCACGGCCAGGGTGGTGCCGACGCCGGCGGCCGCGGCCACGAGTAGTGACACGGCGACCAGCGCGGCCCGCCGTGTCGTGCGCCGCCCCTTCGGTTCGTCGGGCACCGGAACCGCATCGCCCGGTCCGTTGGCCTGACCGGGCGGGGGAAGCGGGATGGTCGGCTCCTGACCGGCCAGTTCGTCGGCCCCGGCGGGCGGGTCGCCCGGCGCCGGATCGAGCCGACCCGCCGACCCCGCCCCGGACGCCGACGCCGACCCCGCCCCGGACGCCGACGCCGACCCCGCCCCGGACGCCGACGCCGACGATGACCCGGACGCTGACGCTGGCCGCGAGGACGACCCCGGCGACGACCGGGACACTGACGCGGACCCGGACGCGGACGGTGACCCCGAGGACGAGCCGGGCGACGACCTCGGCGGCGACGCTGACCCCGATGTCGGGGACGGGTCGGTGTGGCCGGCCGCGGCCCGGAGCAGCAACCGGCGGGCCGCGGCGTGGTCGAGGCGGTGGCGCGGGTCGCGGCGCAGCAGCCCGGCGAGCACCGGCGCGAGCGACCCGGCGTGCGGGGCCGGGTCCGGCGGGCCGGCGGCCAGTGCGCTCAGGGTGGCCATCGCGGTGCTGCGGGCGTACGGGGAACGGCCCTCCACGGCGGCGTGCAGGGTCGCCCCGAGGGACCACAGGTCGGCGGCGACAGTGGACGCCCCCTCGGCGGCCCGCTCCGGCGCCACGTACTGCGGGGAGCCGAGGACCATGCCGGGGCGGGTCGTCACCCCGTCGCCGCCGTCGAAGGTGGCCAGCCCGAAGTCGGTGAGCATCACCCGACCGTCGTGCGCCACGAGCACGTTCTGTGGCTTGATGTCGCGGTGCAGCACCCCGGCGGTGTGCGCGGCGTGCAGCGCGTCGAGGATGGCGAGGCCGATCCGGGCGGCGTGGGCCGGCTCCAGTGGCCCCTCGGCGTCCACCAGGTCCTGGAGTGTGCGGGACGGGACGTACTCCATCACGAGCCACGGGTTGTCGTCGACCGAGATGACGTCGTAGAGCCGGACCACGGCGGGGTGGTTGAGCCGGGCCGCGGCACGGGCCTCCCGCAGGGTGCGCGAGCGCGCCTCGGCGCGCTCGTGGTCGGCCAGCCACGTCGGCGGCACGATCTCCTTGACGGCGACCTCGCGGTGCAGCATCTCGTCGCGGGCCAGCCACACCCGACCCATGCCCCCGCGACCCACCAGGTCGAGCAGCCGGTACCGACCGGCGATCAGCACCTGCGCACGCTCCTCCTCAGCCGCTGTCCGGGCTACACCCTAACCAGCGGATCGGGAGTCACCTATCGGTAGTCCGACTTGGCTCAGCACGCGGCGTGGTCCACGCGCGCCAGCAGATTTCCCTCCGGGATGGCGATCCGGGCACGTCCACCAGCCAGTCGGGCCGTGGCGCGGCGGGCCTGTAGCGGGCCGTGCTCCCGACGGGCAGCGGTGTAGCTGGCGGCGGTGCGGGCCGCGATCGTGGTCCACCCGTACTGTTCGCCGACCATGGTGCGGGCCCGGCGCGCCACCCTCCGGGCGAAGATCTCGTCGTCGAGCAGTTGACCGACGGCACCGGCGAGCGCGTCCGGGTCGCTGTGGGGGAACGTCACTCCGGTCACGCCGGACTCCACGATCTCGGCGAGGCCGCCGGTGCGGGCCACGGCGAGCGGCGCCCCGGCGGCTGCCGCCTCCAACGCCACCATGCCGAACGGCTCGTAGAGGCTGGGCACCACTGTCGCGTCGGTGGCGCCGAGCATCGCCGGCAGCTGGGTGGCATCGAGGAAGCCGGTGAACCGGACGGTCGAGGACAGCGCCAGCCGGCGGGCCTGGGCCTCCAACTCGGCGCGGTACGGGCCGTCGCCAGCGATCACCACGCGCAGCCCCGGGTGCCGCTCGCGCAGTCGGGGCACCGCGTGCACCAGGTGCTGGACGCCCTTCTCGTAGACCAGCCGCCCGGCGTACCCCACCAACGGGCCGTCCCCGGCGAACCGTGCCCGGGCCGACGCGACCGCGCGTGGACGGGCCCGCCAGGCCCGGCCGTCGACCCCGTTGGGCACCACGTCGACCTGGGTGGCCGGGATGTCGAACAGGGCCTTCACCTGCTCACGCATGTAGCCGGAGCAGACGATCACCCGGCTGGACTCGCTGCTGAGCCACTGCTCGACGCCGTGGATGGTGCGGTTCATCTCCTCCGGCAGCCAGCCCTGGTGCCGCCCCGCCTCGGTGGCGTGCATGGTGGTGACCAGGGGCAGGTCCAGGTGGTCGCGCAACGTCATCGCGGTGTGGGCGACGAGCCAGTCGTGGGCGTGGATGACGTCGTAGGCGCCGGCCTGG
>NZ_JBEZED010000033.1:0-91409 GCF_040648675.1 Micromonospora sp. NPDC049101
ACCCACGCCCTCACCGCCCTCACCACCAACACCGAACACCCCCACCTCACCCACCACCACACCCCACCCACCACCACCACCCACATCACCTTCCTCGTGCCCGCCGCGTCGCCGGACCCCGAACCCCTGGTCACCTGGTGGCGCACGCACGGGGTCGTCGCGGACACGGTGCTCACCGAGCGCGATCCCGAGGAGTTCCGCACCGCGGTCAAAGCGGCCACGGCCAGCGGCACCGCGCTGCTCATCGAGCTCGGCCCCCGTGGTCTCGAACGTCTCGTCCGGGACTCTCCCGGCGGGGACACCGCCCTCTACCTGCCGACCTACGCCCCCGACGACCCGGACCCGGAACACCGGCGTCTCATGCACGAGTCGCTGGGTGTGCTCTGGACCCGGGGAGTCCCCGTCGACTGGTCCGCGGTCTGCCAGCGTCCGGAGCGGATCCCGCACCTTCCGCGTTACCCGTTCGAACACCGCGACTACTGGGTCCCGACGCTGCGGCACGAGATGACCCCGGTGCCGACGTCGCGGCACGAGATGGCACCGGCCGACGCAGGCACCGGACTGCTGCCGCACTTCACCGACACGGCGTCCGGGCAGCTCATCGCCGAGACGCACCTGTCGCTGGCGGCGCTGCCGCTGCTCGACGAACACCGCGTGCACGACCGCATCCTGGTCCCCGCCATCGTCTTCCTCGAACTGGTGCACCGCTGCGCGCAACGCGCCCTCGACGGGCCGTTCGCCGTCGGGCGCCTGGCGTTCAGCCGACCGTTGATCCTCGCGGACGACGCCGCGCGCACGGTGCAGACCATCCTGGACCCGGATGACGATGGTGGCGCCCGCGTCCGCGTCTTCGCGCACGACCCGGACAGCGGCTGGCAGCAACTGCTCGAGGCCGACATCGTCGCCGCCGACTCGAACAACGCCGATTCGGGCAACGCCGACTCGGACAACGCCGACGAGTTGGAACCGGAGGAGTTCGAGCGGGCCCGCGGCCGGTGCCTCGACGACCTCGACCACGACGAGTTCTACGAACGAGCCTGGCATCCGTCCTTCGCCCTGGGCGCGAGCTTCCGGCTGGTGCAGTCGGCGCTGCGCGGCCGGGCCGCCGCGGTCGGGTACGTCGCCGCGCCGGACCCGTCGTGCGCCGCGCTGACCGCTGGGGTACGGCCCGACCTGCTCCTGCTGGACACCTGCGTGCAACTGATCGCGGTGGCGGCCGGGGCGGACGCCGGACCCGAACGGCCGCTGTACGTCGGCACCGGGTTCGCGGGCATGACAGTCCAGCGAGCCTTCACCGACGGCGAGATCCGCTGCACGGCGGTTCTGCGCGACGCCCCCGGCCGCGACGACGGTCTGGTCGGCGACGTGTCGATCACCGACGAGGACGGCCTGCTCTACGCCCTCATCAGTGGCGTGTCCTTCAGCCCACTCACACCGGAGACCGTGGAGCGGCTGACCGCCGGGCCGTCCTCGATGTCGAGCGGCTCGCCGACCCGGGCCCAGACGGGCCCGAAGGTCGCCCGACCCGACGTGTCGCGACTGCGCCGGACGAGCCCGCAGCAGGCACGCGAACGCCTCCAGCGGTACCTCGCGGCGCTGCTCGCCTCGGTCGAGGGATGCGAGCCGGAGGACATCGACCCGGCCGGGCCGGTCACCGCACGGGCCGACTCGCTGATGATCGCCGAGTTCCGGAGCGCGATCGAACGTGATCTCCACGTACGGGTTCCGATGGACGTCCTCTTCGACAACGCGTCGCCGGCCACGCTCGCCACGATGCTCGCCGACGAGATCCGCGCCGCCGACCCCGGGGTGCCCGCACAGGCTGGAGACCCGGTCGCGGCCCCGGCACCACCGGCGCTGGATCCCGTCCTCGCCGCCCAACCCCGCCCGCTGTCGATACTGAAGACCGGCAAGCTCACCCGGATGAGCGTGGACGAGATGGCCGCGCGCGCCGCGCTGCCGCCGTCGATCGCCGCCGACACGTCCGCCTGGCATCCCGACGGCGCACCGCGGGCCAGCCTGCTGACCGGCGCGACAGGTTTCGTCGGCGCCTTCCTGCTTGCCGAACTGCTCGAACGGCGCGACGGCGATGTCTACTGCCTGGCCCGGGCCAGCAACGCGCACCGCGCGCTGGAGCGGATCCTCACCAACCTCGACACCTACGGCATCGACGTCGACCGGCACCGGTCCCGGATCGTCGCGGTGCCCGGTGACCTGACGGAGCCGGGCTTCGGCCTGGGCGACGAGGCGTTCGCCGACCTGCACGCGCGTTGCGGCGACATCGTGCACTGCGGCGCCCAGGTCAAGTGGACCTATCCGTACCGGGCGCTGGAGCGGGCCAACGTGCACGGCACCCGGGAGGTGCTGCGCCTCGCCACGTTGGCCGGCCCGGCACGCCCGGTGCACCTCATCTCCACCGTCGGGGTGTTCTCCTCGGTGGAGTACGAGCCGGACACCGTCCACGAGTGGCAGCTGCCGATCGAGAGCGGACCGCTGTCGGTGGGGTACGCGCAGTCGAAGTGGGTCGCCGAGCAGATGATCCGCACCGCGCACGAGCGGGGCGTACCCATGACGATCCACCGGGTCAACGCCGGCGGGGACAGCCGCACCGGGGCGTTCAACCGGCACGACCACCTGAACATGATGCTCAAGGGCTGCATCGAGGCCGGGGTGGGGCCGCGCGAGGTCAACATCCACCTCCAACCGGCGCCGATCGACTACGTGGCGGCGGCGGTGGTGGAGGCGGCCCGCCGCCCCGAGTTGAACGGCGCCACCTTCCACCTGGTCAACGACAGCGACCTGACCTGGCCGCAGCTGTTCGAGATGGTCCGCGCGTTCGGGTATCCGATCGACCTGACCAGCTGGGACGACTGGCGTGAACGGATCACCGGCTCGCGTTCCGGGACCATGGCGCTGCTCGGCCTGGTGCCCTTCCTCGTGGACACCATCGACGACGCGCGGGTGCCACGGTTCGAGTCGACGTCGACCCGCCAGACCCTGGCCGGGCTCGGACTGACCTGCCCGCCGCTGACCACCGGGCTCCTCCACACCTACCTGCGACGGTTCATCTCCGCCCGGTTCGTCGACCCTCCGAAGGGAGCAGTCCGTGCACTCCGTGACGCACGAGCCGATCAACTATGACCCGGCCGATCCCGCGCATCGCGTCCTGCCCTGGCCGATGTACCGCCGGCTGCTCGAGGAGGCCCCGGTCCACCGTACGACCGCCACGACCCCGGACGGCGAGGACTTCTACCTCCTGAGCCGGTACGACGACGTGGCCGTGGCGCTGCGCGACCGCCGGCAGTTCTCCTCGCACGTGCGCCGGGGCGACTTCCTCGATCTGCCGATCATGGTGAACCGGGACGCCCCGGACCACACCAGGCTGCGCCGGGTGACCAACCGGGCCTTCGGGCCGCGCGCCCTGAGCACCCTGAACGGATGGATTCAGCAGACCGTCGAGGAACTCGTCGACGACCTGCTGGCCCAGCGCTCGGTGGAGTTCGTCGACCAGTTCAGCACCGCGCTGCCGCTGCGGGTCGTCGGCGGCATGCTCGGCTTCCCGATGGAGCGCAAGGCCGAGATGCAGCGCTGGTCCCAGGCCGTCATCGAGGTCTTCTCCGTGATGGGCGGCCTGGACCCGGAACAGGTGCCGGGTTTCTTCGAGGACTTCATGGGCCTGGTGGGGTACATCGACGAGTTGGCCGCCGAGCGCGTGGGCTGCCCGCACCGCGGCGACATCCTCAGCGATCTGGTCAGTCGCAGGGAGTCCGGGGACGTCGACCACGACGAGATGGTCGGCCTCGGTTGGTCCTATGTGGCCGCCGGCATGGAGACCACCATGAACCTGCTCGGCGGCGGGGTGCGGATGCTGCTGGAGGACCGGGAGTTGGGCCGGGTGCTCGCCGCCGATCCCGACCGCACCGACGACTTTATCGACGAATACCTTCGTCTATATACTCCGACGCCATGGTTGCTGCGCCGCGCAGAGGTGGACGTCGATCTGCACGGCACCGTGATCCCGCGCGGCGCCCTCGTGCACGCGCTGCTCGCCGCGGCCAACCGCGACCCGCGCAAGTTCCCCGACCCCGACGTGTTCGACCTGGACCGCCCGAACAAGGAAGACCACATGGCCTTCGGCGCCGGGCCGCACTTCTGCCCGGGCGCCGTGCTCGGCAAGATGTTCGCGGGCAGGGCATTCCGCGCTCTCTACCCGCATCTGGACCGGATGTCGATCGACCCGGACCGTCCGCCGCGTCTGCGATCACGGCCCGGCACCTACGGCATCGAGCACATGGGTGTGCTCATCGAACCGGCATCGCGGGCCGACGTGGCGTGAGTGCGCGGAGACCGCCACAACCCTGAGAGCGGGAGACATGATCGAGAGTTTCGGGCTGGGCAAGACCTTCCGCGGTCGTCGCAGCAAGGTCGAGGCGGTGAGCGGCGTGGACCTCGTCGTGCAGGCCGGGGAGGTCTTCGGCTTCCTCGGGCCCAACGGCGCGGGCAAGACGACAACGGTACGGATGCTCGCGACCCTGCTGCGTCCCTCCTTCGGCCGGGCCACCGTCTGCGGCGCCGACCTCGTCGAGCAGCCCCGCGAGGTCCGCAAGCACATCGGCTACGTCGGCCAGCGGGGCGGCACCGACCCGTCCATGACGGCCTGGCAGGAGCTGATCATCCAGTGCCGGTTCCACGGCATGAACAAGTCCGCGGCACTGGCCCGCGCCGAGTGGGCGGTCGACGCCTTCGAACTGGGCGACTGTGCGGACCGGCGCACGGGCACCTACTCGGGCGGGCAACGCCGGCGTCTCGACCTGGCGCTCGGCATGATGCACTCGCCCAAGCTGCTGTTCCTCGACGAACCGACCGCCGGCCTCGACCCGCCGAGTCGGGCGAACCTGTGGGTCCAGGTGCGCAGGCTGCGCGACGAGGGGATGACGGTCTTCCTGACGACGCACTATCTCGACGAGGCGGACGCGCTGTGCGACCGGCTGGTCATCATCGACCGCGGCCAGATCGCCGCCGAGGGCACCCCGCAGGACCTCAAGCGTGAGATCGCGGGCGACATCATCGTGGTCGGGGTGGAGGGCGACGCGAAGACGATCCACAAGGTGTTGGCCGAGCAGCCGTTCGTTCGGGACGCGGACGAACCCGATCCGCAGACCGTCCGCCTGTTCGTGGAGAAGGGCGAGACCGCGCTGCCGCACGTGATGCGCCTGCTCGACGCCCACGGCGCGCAGCTCACCTCGATCGCCCTGGAGCGGCCGTCGCTGGACGACGTGTTCCTCCGCAAGACCGGCAGGTCGCTTCGCGATGCGAAATGACGCCTTCCCCGCACAACCAAGGAGTGCACCGTGAAGTTGCTCACCGAGACCTGGCTGGTCTACCAGCGCGCCATGATCCGTACCTTCCAGAGTTTCCGGGGGGTGGTGGTGATGACGGTCCAGCCCCTGTTCTTCCTGATCCTGTTCGCCCCCCTGCTCAAGAGCAGCCTGCGCGGGGCGGACCCGGACAAGGTCCTCAACCTGTACGTCCCGGGTCTGCTTGTGCAGTTGGCCATCTTCACCTGCCTCTACGCCTGCTTCTCGCTCGTCGCCGAGACCCACTTCGGTGTGCTCGAACGGTTCCAGGTGACCCCGGTCAGCAGGTTCGCCCTGCTGCTCGGGCGCACCATGCGCGACGCGTCGGTGCTGCTCATGCAGTGCGTGATGATCACCCTGCCGGCGGTGGCGTTCGGGCTGCACCTGTACCCCCTCCAGGTGCTGCAGATGGCGGGTCTGCTGCTGCTGCTCGCCCTGGGCATCGCACCCCTGTCGTACGCGCTGGCGTTGATCTTCAAGACCAACGAGGTACTCGGTCCGGGGGTCAGCCTGATCACCATGCCGCTCACGCTGCTGTCGGGCATCTTCGTGCCGATGACGTACGCACCGGACTGGCTGCGCTGGCTGTCGCTGGCCAACCCGCTCACCACCGTGGTGGAGGGCGCCCGTGAGCTGTACGCGGGACACGCCTGGAACAGCGGAGTCGCCTGGGCGTACGGCCTGGCGGGCGTCGGTGCGGTCGTGTCGCTCACCTACACCGGACGGCTCTTCGCGCGTACCGCTGAGTGACCGCGCCGGTGTCACCGGCGCGGCGGAGTTCGCCACTGCAGGAGGGTGATCCCCACGTGACCTCGATTCTGGTAACCACGCACGCCATCACCGGGCACCTGCGCTACGCGACACCCCTGGTGCGGGAGTTGGTCGTCGCGGGCCACGACGTGCTCTGGTACACCGGTAGGGCGTTCGAACCCCTGGTCGTCGGGACCGGCGCGAGGTTCGCCCCGATGACCGCGCGCGCCGGGGCCGACGTCGGCGCGGGCGACGCGCTGCAGAGCGCACCGGACCGCGCCGGCGGGGTCGGCGGTTACGGCACCACAGTGCTGGAGGTGTTCGTTCGCCCCGTCGAGGCCTTCGTGGCCGACATCGACGAGCTGATCGACTCCTTCGCGCCCGAGGTGGTGGTGTCCGACCACAGTTTCCTGGCCGGGATGTTCGCGGCCGAACGACGGAACATCCCCCTGGTGGTGTTCTCGACCGGCGCGCTGCACGTGTCGAGTGTGGACACGGCACCGTACGGCACCGGGCTGCCGCCGGCGCGCGGGCCGCTCGGCCGGGCGCGCAACCGACTTCTCTACCAGTTGGTCCGGCGGGTCGTCATGCGCGAGCCGCAGCGGGAGGCGACCCGGATCCGGGCCGCGCTCGGCCTACCGCCGCTGCCGGGCTTCTTCTTCTCCTGGCCGCAGCAGATCGTCGACCGGTACGTCCAGTCGAGCATCCCCGAACTCGAGTACCCCCGGCGCGACCTGCCCGACTCGGTGGTGTTCTGCGGGCCGATGCGGCTGGAGGGGTTGGACGACTGGAAGGAGCCCTCGTGGTGGGGGCGGATCGCGCAGGCGCGGGCCGCCGGCCGGCCGGTGGTGTTCGTCACGCAGGGCACCGCCGCCACCGATCCGCTCGACCTCCTGCTGCCGACGATCAGCGGGCTGGCCGACGAGGAGGTGCTGGTGGTCGCCACGTCGGGTGGACGCGACCCGCAGGAGGTGCTGCCCGCGGAGCGCCGTCCGCCGAACCTGGTGCTGGAACCGTACATCCCGTTCACCGAGGTGCTGCCGCACGTGGACCTGATGGTCACCAACGGCGGTTTCGGCGGCGTGCAGACCGCCCTGGCGCAGGGCGTGCCGCTTGTCGCGGTCGGCGACTCGGAGGACCACATGGAGAACAACGCCCGGGTGCGGTGGTCCGGCGCGGGCCTCTGGCTGAGGAAGGAGCGGCAGACGGCCGAGCAGCTGCGCGACGCCGTGCACACGGTGCTGACCCACCCGGCGTACCGCGCCCGCGCCCGCGAGCTGATGACCGCCTACGAGCGCTTCCCGGACGGTGCGCGGGCAGCGACCCGGGTGGTGCTGGACGCCGCGACCGCGCGCCGCCGTGGTGCGGCCTGAGGACGGCACACACCATCCACGGTACGACGAGACGCGCCCACCTTCACGACGCCGCGTGCCGCTCGGCGGCCAGCACCCGGTTGACCCGGCGGATCTTGGCGTCCACGGCATCGTGGCCGACTGTTCTGAGGTAGCCGGCATCGTCGAGGTGCTGGTGATAGTGCAGCAGCACGGGATCCGAGGGCAGCGGGTCGACAAGGTGCGTCGGGTAGTTGAACCTCGGCGTGAGGTCGCACACGGCCAGGCCCAACTCGTGTGTCGCCAGCCCGAACGCGACCTGGTCGGTGTGGAACGTCAGGTCGCCGAGGACCTCCGGGCGGTCCAGCAGCCACCTGTTCCATCTCGGCCAGGCGCTCCCGATGGCCTCGAACGCCTCACGCGTCAGCACGTACACCCCGCCGTTGAAGTTGCGGGCGAAGGTCGGCTCTCCGGAGTGGGTGGCGAGGGCGAGACCTGGTTCGGAGTCGAAGCCCACCGCCGCGAAGATCCGCCGCCAGTGGTCGTACGACGGTCGCGCGAGGTCGACAGTCTTGGCGGCGATCATCTCCAGGCCGGCGAACAGGCCGGCGACGTCGTCGGCGAAGGCGATGTCGCAGTCCGTGAGGACGACCTGGTCGGCGTCTCGCAGCGCTTCGCTGTGCAGTTGGCTCAGCTTGTTGGAGTACGGATGGCGTCTGTCGAACGGCGGGACGGTGCGGATCTCCACGCCCAGGTCACGGAGGACGTCGAACTCGCGGCCGTCGACCCCTTCGACGAGGTGCATGACCAGCTCGGAGGGCTGGCGTCGGGCGATGCGCAGCAGCGTCGTACTCCAGATCCAGGCCTCGTGCCGGTATCTCGGGGAGCCGTCGACGACGCAGGAGAACTTCACCGTCTCGTTCATCCCCGGTCTTTCCGTGAGTGGGAGGGCAGGCTGAGTCGACGGACCCTACTCACCGGCCACGAACTCCCGCCGCACCTTGGGCGGCCAGGATCCGCTCTCGAAGATGCCCAGGGAGTACGCCCTGCCGACAAGCGCCGTCCGGTTCGTCACCCGGAACTTGCGCAGTAGTCGTCCGATGCGGTATTCCACACCCTGTCGGCTGAGAAAGAGGCTGGCCGCCAGTTGCACGCTCGACGCGCCCGAGGCGACGCCCTCCAGGACACCCGCGTCCCGGACGTTCAGCGGCGGGACCTTGCGGGCGGGCACGGGCCTCGCCGCGTGCGGGGTGACCCGCTCCACCGCATCGATCCCCTGCGCCTCGTCGTCGCTTCGCATCGCGGATCCCCGGAGGCGCGTCATGCTAGCGATCCCCCGTGCGGACGGGTTCCCGCGTGCCGATCCGGCGCGCTTCGGCCAGAATCGCCGGGCCGAAATCACCCCACAGCCCGTCGAGCCTTGAGGTGATCACGACGGTGTCCACCGCCCGGTCCGGCAACGCGGTACGGACGCCCACGTTGTGGCGCACGTCGTGGCGGGCCCCGGCACCGTCGGCGACAAGCCGGTCCACGACCTGCCGGTCGAAGTCGGCGAGTACGCAGGACTGCCGGACAGCGGGCACGACGGCCCCCGCCCCGAGCACGGCGACGCGTGCGTCGGGCGCGATCGACTCGAACGCCTTCGCCAACTCGGCGGTGACGGTGCGCCCGGCACATTGGCGGGTCCAGTCCGCGACCCGGCGGCTGAGCATCTCCACCGTGCACAGGGCAGGCTCGGTGGGCGACTGCAGGACCAGCCAGCCGAGTTCGAGTGAGGGCTCGGCGAACCGGTACTTGGTGAAGAAGCTCTCCGCGTTGCGCAGGAGGCCCGCGAAGTTCACCGCGCCGTCCCGCTCGTGTGGCGACTCGATCGCCCACGCGTCCAGGCTCAGCTGGATCGCGGTGCCGTTACGGGCCAGCCGGTAGCCCAGGTCGACGTCGTCCAGGCCCCAACCGCGGAAGTCCTCGTCGAAGCCGCCGACCGCCCAGAAGTCGACGGCGGGTATGGAGCAGTTCGAACTCCAGAACAACTCCTCCGGGAAGATGCGCTCACCCAGGTCGAACCCGACCTTCTCGAACTCCTCGTGCCGCGGGTCACGAAACCTCGGCTCGTCCCGGTAGCGGTCAGCCACCTGCTGCGGTGTCAGCGTCCGGACGGCCTCGGCCAGCCCGGCCGGGGGCGCGTAGCTCGGGTCGTCGACCCTGCGTGGAGGGTATGCGTACACGTACCCGGCGATCGCCCGGCCGGGCACGGCAGGTGGGGTGTGCGCGAGCAGATGTGCCGTGAGCAGGTCCGGGCCGGCCAGCGTGGCACAGTCCAGGAACACCAGCACTGGTGCCGTGGCCAGCCGGGCGCCGGCGTTGCGCACCCGGGTGACGCCGTTGTCGCGCACCTGCGCGGCCCGGGCACCGAGATCCTCCTGGAAGAGGTACTTGAGCCGCAGTCGGCCGGCGAAGGAGTGGACGACGGACCGGGTCTCGTCGGTCGAGCCGTCGTCGGCGACGATCACGTCGTACTCGTCGACTCCAAGTGTCTGCTCGCAGAGGCTCTCAAGCGTGCGGCGCAGGTCCTGGGCGCGGTTGTGGGTGGGCACGACAACGGAAACCCGCGGTGTCGTGTCGCCGCCGACGAAGGACGATTCCGCGGTCGACTCACCGCCCCTTTTCGACACTCGGCCCTCCTCGTGCTGATTTTGCCGAAACAGTGTCCACCAGGCACCCAACCGCAGGGGAGCCGAGAAACGAGAAACCAGAAGAAGATAATCGCAGGCAACGTCGCCCGAACTGCATCCAATCCATCGAATACTCGTCCCACTTAACGATGGGCGTTGATATGTTAGCCACGATCCAGCGGGTGGTCAAGGCAGAGGAAACCCCCACAACGATCCGTCGCAGTTAGCGTTTGTCCGGCTTGGTAACGTATTTTGAACGGTGAAGACGTCACTGTGGCGGCGAGGCCACAGCGGTGACGACCTGGAGAAACGCCCCACCAGCCACGACGCCGTAACCAGCGGATTCGAACACCACCTTTGGGCGCAGACAACCGAAGATCAGCAGAAGCCCTACCCATTTACCACCCAGCCCACAACACAGGCGATTCCATTATCGAACCGGACAAAGCCACACCACGACGAAATCGCCGGGAGAACCGGCCGCCTGCCGCCAACGGAACTCGGCGGCCGACACCTACCGCACTCGCCCCAGCAATGGCACAATGGCTGCCATCGTCGGGCATCGATTGTTTACTCCAGGCCGCGCCAGCGCGATCCCCAGGTGGCGCAATCCCTACCCCGGGCGGAGAGTTTATGAATGATCAAGTTTGGCATGACCTGCTGGCCCTTCAGGTTTTAGCCCCGCTGTCATCGAGCTATCTGCCCTGGAATGTGGCGGCAATGCGTCCCAGCGGTGTCGTCGCCGTGCTCAACGAGGTCGTCATCAACCGGCGGCGCCACATCGTGGAACTGGGCAGTGGCATCTCGTCGGTCTACCTGGGACGCCTGGCCCGGCAGCGAGGGGGGCGGGTCTGGACGGTGGAGCACGACGAACAGTGGGCCGACACCATCGAACAGCAGCTCGCCGACGAGTCGCTGGACGACGTGGTGACTGTCGTGCGCGCACCCCTGGCGCCGACGGCGTCCGCGTGGCCGCACGAGGAGAACGCGTGGTACGAGACGGACGCCATTCGCCGCGGGATCGCCGACCAGCCGATCGACCTGCTCATCATTGACGGCCCGCCGGCGAGCGACGTCGCCCGGCAACACTCCCGGTATCCCGCGATCCCGTTCTTCGCCTCACTGCTCGCGGACGACTACGCAATCATTCTCGACGACATCGACCGACCCGGCGAGCAGGAAATCATGAAGCGCTGGGAGCAGGATCTCGACATCAGTTTCGAACGACAGATCCTGGCCGGCGGAATCGGAATCGGCCGCCCACGGCCGTCATTCACGGTCTGAAACCCGAGGGGCGACATGAAGATTGTCACCATAGCATCCGACCTCGACCAGCCGTTCCTCCAACGCCTCCTGATCCCGTCCTGTGGCATTCTCGGACTCGACCTGGTCATTCTGCACTCCACCAAGGACGGCTTCCGACACAGCGACAAGCGGTCCATCATCACGGGCTACCTCGCGCAGCACGTCGAGGCCGATGAGCTCATCGTGTTCACCGACGCGTACGACACGTTGTTCATTCGCGGACAACAGCACATCGAAGAGGTCTACGAGACCTTTGCGCAGCCGGTCGTCTTCAGCGCCGAGGTCGGCAGTTGGCCACTGGGTGCCCTCGGATTCGCCATCCTGGACGCTCCCCCCACTCCGCCGTACCCCTTCCTCAACAGCGGCGGGTACATCGGCCCGGCCGGCGTTCTGCTCGACCTGCTCGACAGATACCCGCAGCCGCCGAGCGACCGGTTCGGGCTCCTGCGGAAGTTGCGGCAGTTCGGCTACGACACCAACGAGCGGTACGCCTTCAGTGACCAGTACTACTGGACACTGGTGCAGCTTCTCGAAGGCGAGACCGTGGCGCTGGACCACAGCGGCCAACTCTTCGAGAACCTCGGCCCGCCCATACCCGATGTGTGGGACCTGCAGATCCTGCTCGGGCACTACGAGTTCTACACGCAGGACCGGAAGGCGACCAGCTACCGGCAGGAGCGCGCGCGTCTCGAAGAGGTGCTGAAGACCCCCAGCCAGGCCGCGCACATCCACTTCTCCAATCCCATGGGCAAGGCCGCCGCACTGGACCTGCTCGACGAGGGGAAGCTGCCCGACTGGCTGCGCGAGGTCACCGGGTCCACGACACCGGCCGCTCGGGCGGCGACGGTCGTCGCGGTGGACCAACTGGTCGGCAACTGAGCACGCACGAGCCCAGGTGAACAACAGACGGAGGACGTGTGCACGCTGACCCGGGAGCTCGGCTCGTCGAGGAGCCAGCCTTCATCCTGTCGGCCATCCGGTCCGGATCAACCCTGCTGCGATGCATTCTCAACACACACTCACAGATCTGCGCGCCCCACGAGCTCCACCTGCCGCACACGAGGGTCGACACCACGACCTGGTACACCGAGCTGGCGCTGCGCACCGCGGGATTCCCCGACGAGGAGCTCGCCTTCCTCCTGTGGGACCGGATCCTGCACCGCCTGCTGGAGGCCAGCAAGAAGTCGGTGCTCGTCGAGAAGACACCCGGCAACTCGCTGTCCTGGCGTCGGCTCAGCGAGTGCTGGCCGCGTGCCCGCTACATCTTCCTGCTGCGCAACCCGGCGGACATCATGAGGTCCGCGCTGCGGGTCGGGCCTGATCCGGAGTCCACTGTCGTTCCGATCGTGCTCGAGATGATCGACGGAGTCGAGGACGCGCGGCGCGAGCTGTCGGGCCTCACGATTCGGTACGAGGACCTGCTGTCCGACCCGGTCGCGTCGACGAAGGCCGTCTGCGCCTACCTCGACGTCGACTGGGAACCGACGATGCTGGAGTACGGCCAGGCGGACCACGGCCCGTTCGAGCCGGGAATCGGCGACTTCGGTGCCGCCATCCGCTCCGGTCAGGTGCAGCCCCGGCCGGTGACGACGACCGCGCAGCCCGTCCCCGACTACCTCGAAGACCGATGCGCTCGCTGGGGCTACACACCGGAGGCACGGGATGCCCGCTGAGCCCGCGACGCCCACTCGCACGCTCGACCTCTCCAGGCTTCCGCCGCCGGCTGGCCTCTGGCCGGCTCGCGTCACGCCAGACGTGCTGCCGTTCCAGGCGGACACCTTCGATCGTGCCGTCGTCGGGTTGGACGCTCTGCAGGCCGCGCGGCTCCCACGCCTGTTCGACGAACTGGGTCGCGTGGTGGTCGACGGTGGTGCGATCGAGTTCGTGGTGCGTGACGACGAGCCCGTCGACGGTTTGACGATGCGCTTTCCGGACCTGATCGCGGCGGTCCTCCAGGCGTTCGACGTCTCCGCCATCGCGTCGAACGACGGTCTCCTCGCCATCCGCACCCAGAACGACGCCGGGAGACGACCCGGCGACGTCACCCTCGGGACCACCGATTCGACAGCCGACGCCGCGGCCGCGCTCCTGCTCATGATGCGCGACCGCGACATCGAACGGGCCGCAACGCAGGCACCGCCGAACGCGTCGCCTCCCGCCGTCGACGACGGCTCGCCGACGACCGGCCGGCCCTGGCGCATCGAGGTGGCCACCGGCGACAGCGCACCGGCGCACGCGGTCCGGTTCGAGTCGGCCAGCCTTCCGACCACACCACCGCGGCGGCCCGACCTGCGCGTCGCGGCCGTCCTCGGCGAACGGTCGCGGCTGGCGCTGCGGTACGAGTTCGGTGTGCAGCCGGTCCGGCGGGGCTCGTGGCGCGCGGCCTTTCGGCCGGCGCCGCCGCACCTCCTCCTGGTCGAGTCCAGCTGCCCGGCCGACGATGCGGGCGGGCCGTTCACCCCCGACGGCGGGCTCCACCCGTGGGTCGTGGAGCTGCTGGACCACTGCCGCCAGCACGCCGTTCCCACTCTCTTCTGGAACAACGACGACCCGTCGGGCTACGAGCCGTTCCTGCCCGTCGCCCGCCACTTCGACTGGGTCTTCACGGTGGACCCGAGCTGCGCGCGCCGATACCGGGCGGACCTCGGGCACGAGCGGGTCGGTGTCCTGCCGTTCGCGATCCAACCGCGTATCCACAACCCGGTGGGAGCCTTCTCGCACGCCGTCGGCGACATCGCGTACGTCGCACCACGTCACGATGTCGGCGCCGAGTTCCTGAGCGCCACCGCCGGTCTCGGGCTGCACGTCCTCCTGCTCGACGAACCCGGGTCGCACCCCGCGCTCTCCCCCGCCCTCAAGGATCACGTCGCCAGTCACGTGACGTACGACCAACTGCTGAGCGCGTACCGGCGCTACCGGGTCTTCCTCCAGGTGGACCCGGTCTCGGACCCCACGACGCTCTCGCCCGCTCTCCTGGAGCCGCTGGCCTGCGGCACCCCGGTGCTCGGTGGCCCGTCACCGGCGGCCGTCGCGATGGTGGGCCCCGGCGGCGTGGCGGCCATCGCGGACAGGTCATCGCCGCAGATGCTGGTCAAGGCCCTCCTGTCCAGCACCGAGCTGAGAGACCGTCAGGCCGTGCAGGGGGTCCGGTGGGTCATGCGGGAGCACACCTACGCGGACCGCGTCGACGATCTCCTGCGGACGGTCGGCCTGCGCTCCAGCCCGAAGCCGCCGCCCCGCGTCTCGATCGTGGCGCCGACCCATCGACTCGGCGGATACGAGAGCATCATCAGAAACGTCGGTCGCCAAACCCATGCCGACCTGGAGCTGATCCTCGGCCTGCACGGCGTCGACGAACCGGAGTCGCGCATCCGGGACGCCGCAGCCGCCCAGTCGATCCAGCACCTCACGGTGGTGCGCCTACCGAGTGAGCTGTCACTGGGATCCGTGTGCAACGAGCTGATCAAGACGGCGTCCGCGCCGTACGTTGCCCGGTTCGACGACGACGACCTCTACGGCCCGAACTACCTGGAAGACCAACTGCGCGCCTTCGAGTACACCGAGGCGGACATCGTCGGCAAATGGACCAGGTTCAT
Source organism: Micromonospora sp. NPDC049101 (assembly GCF_040648675.1). NCBI lineage: Bacteria > Bacillati > Actinomycetota > Actinomycetes > Micromonosporales > Micromonosporaceae > Micromonospora > Micromonospora sp. NPDC049101. The sequence goes on from NZ_JBEZED010000033.1 coordinate 15,012, forward strand.
CTTCCTCGAGAGGCTTCCCGCCCTCGGCGTGATCTTCCCCGGCACCGAGCACGTCTATGGCACACCCCTGTGCGGCGGGACACTCCTGATGCGCCGGGAGTTGTGCGATGTGGTGAGGTTCGCCGACCAGACCAGAGGCGAGGACATCAGGTTCGTCATCGACGCGGCCCAACAGGGGTACGCCACCTACGCGACCGACCGCTTCAACTACGTCTACGTACGCCACACCGACACCTCCCGACACACCTACCAGCCGGCAGACCTCGACCTGCTCGCGCAGACCAGGATCGTGTCGTTCGGCCCGTCACTCGACCACGCGTTCGCCTGAGCGGTACTGATGAACACACCGAGGCGTCGATCCATGCGGGTCATCTTCACCGGGGTGCCGCTGCTCGGCCACCTCCTGCACCAGGTGCCGACCGCACGAGCCTGCATCGACCAGGGGCACGCGGTGTCGGTGCTGGTGCCGGAGTCGGTGACGAAGGTCTTCGGCGGCGAGGAGTTCGAGATGCTTCCCGCCGGCGCGGATGCGGGTGCCCTCCGTGCCGAGGTGCTCCGCCGTACCGGTGAGGATGTCATGGCGGGGGCGACACTCGCCGCCCAGCTTGAGGCCTTCGGCAACACCAGGATCGACCTCTCCGCGGCGGACAGCCTGGCCGCGGCTCGGGCCTGGCGGCCGGATCTGATCGTCACCGATCCGACGGACGTTCTCGGGCCGCTCGTCGCCACCGCCCTGGACGTGCCCGCTGCCACGCTGACGGTCGGGCCGGAGGGTTCGCCGGAGTTCCAGCAGAGGTTGCGGCAGCAGGTGTCCGGGCAGTACGAAAGCCGCGGACTGACGCCTCGGCCGGCCCGCTGGGTGCTGGACGTCTGCCCTCCGGCGATGCGACGCGACGACTGGCAGGCCACTGAACGATGGCGGCCACTGCGCCCCGAGGCCCACCGCGCTCCACCCGGCCAGCGCGCCCCCGTGCTCCGCGCACTTGTCGGGCAGCCCCGGATCCTGGTCACCTTCGGCACCCTCTTCACCGACGCCCGGCGGCTCGACCCCATCCTGCGCGCGCTCGCCTGCACCGGCGCGGCGCTGCGGGTGCCCGTCGGGCTCACCGCCTCGGCGGACGACTTCGACGTCGACCACGCGGCGGTCGTCTTCGAGCCGTTCGTGCCACTGCACGACCTGCTGGCCGACATCGATCTGGTGGTGTGCCACGGCGGCGCCGGAACCGTGCTCGGCGTGCTGGCCACCGGGCTGCCCATGGTGGTCGTGCCGCAGGGAGCGGACCAGTCCATGCATGCCGGCCGGGCAGCCAACGCGGGCGCCGCCGTGCAACTCCGGCCGGACGACGTCACACCGGAGACCGTCGCCCGGGCCGTGGACACGGTGCTCGGCACGCCCAGCTACCGCACCAACGCCGGCAGGATCGCCGACCAGATCGCCGCCATGCCATCCCCCACGGAGGTGGTCACCGCGCTGGCCACGGAATTGCTGACCGACGCGCGGTGACACCTCGGCAGAACCCGTTGCACCCGACAAGATCCGTCGTACGTCCGGAGGTGACCCGATCATGGCTGACCACATCGACCCGGCACGATCGACGGCGCTGGTCGAGATCCTGCGGCCCGAGCGACGGCCGCGCATCCTCGACGTCGGCGCCAACCCGCTCGCCAACCCCCTGGACCGGCCCCCGTACGAGACTCTCGTCGAGCAGGGCCTGTGCGAGGTGTGGGGCTTCGAGCCGCAGGAGCGCGCGTACCGGGAGTTGCTGAGGACCAGGCGGGACAACGAGCACTACCTGCCGTACGCCATCGGCCGGGGCGGCCCGGCGACCCTGCACGTCTTCCGGAACGGCGCCTTCAGCAGCATGTACCCGATCCATCTGCCATCGATCGACTTTCTCGACCGGTGGCGCGACGAGACCACGCTGGTGGAGACGATCGACATGGAAACCCATCGGATCGACGACCTGCCGGGCATCGTCGACATCGACCTGCTCAAGATCGACTGCCAGGGCTACGAGGTCGAGGCGATGCGGGGCGCGGAGAAACGGCTCGCGGGCGCGGTCACGATCATCCCGGAAGTCCGGTTCCTGCAGCTGTACGACAACGAGCCGAACCTCTGCGGCCTGGACGGATACCTGCGCGCCCAGGGGTTCATGCTCCACAAGTTCCTGTTCGTCAAGTCGACCCTCATCAACCACTCCCGATTCGGCAGGCTGCCGAAGGAGCTGACGGTGAACCAGGCGGTCGACGGCGATGCCGTCTACATCAGGAACCCGGTCGCACCGGAGCTGACCACCGAGCAGCTGAAGAACCTCGCCATCTTCGCCGACGCGGTCTTCTTCTCCTTCGAACTCGTCATTCGGTGCCTCGACATTCTCGCCGCCCGCGGGGTCGTCACCGACGCCGACATCCAGTCGTACGTCGACCGGCTGGTCGGCTGAGCCGCGCGACGGCACCGGCCGCGTCTTCCACCAGACGTAGACAGCTCCCGCGGCACGCTCCCGGCGGGGCTCGATCCGCCGCTCACCGCCGGGGTTTGGGCGGGTGCGGCTGTTCGGGTGGTTTCCCCATGGCATGAGCGGCGTCGGAAGCGGCGATGCCGGCGAGGACGGCGACCGCGGTGCCGGCCACGGCCAGCGGCGGCAGAAGGATCATGAACGGTGCGGCGCCGGCGAGCGCCAACGCGCCGATGATCCGCGAGTGCGACACCCGGTCGAACACGGCATGTTCCACCAGGGCTCGCCCGATCAGGAACAGCATCGGTCCGCCGAGGACGACGAGAATCCACGCCGCTTCCGTGTGTCCGAACGGATGTTCGATCACAATCTCGTACCCGACGGCGACGGTGACGATCCCCGTCACCATGAGGACGTGCGCGAGGAAGGCCTCCCGGATGAGGTGCGCGGGCTCAGCGGTGGCTCTGATCGCTTCGGGCAACAGCTGGCCCGCCCGGAAGAGGTAGACGCGAAACAGCAGCACGGTCGTGATGAAGGCGACCGCGAAGGCTGCCACGGATCCGATGTGCCGGAAGGACGTGTCGCTGTAGGCCGAGCCTGTCGTCAGGATCAGCTCGCCGAGGGCGATGATGAAGAACTGTCGGTAGCGCTCGGACAGGTACTCGGCCAGGACGGGCCACTGCCGTTGGGTGGGGCGGGTCCAGGGCGCGGGGTAGAACAGCAGCAGCGCCGCGCAGTCGATGGCGATCGCGAGCGTCCACAACAGCCCGCGGGCCAGGTCCGTCACGACCGCTCCGGCGATCCACGGCACGGCCGACAACGTGAACCAGAAGAACACCCCGGCCGCCCGGCGCTGAGCTTCGTGGCCGCGCAGCATCGGCACGATGACCAGACCACGAATGATGTGGACCGCGACGTACGCGCCAGCGAACGCCATGCCCCGGTCCCCGAACGCCTGCGGCACCGCCACCGTCATCACCAGCGCACCGAGCATGGCCGTGTAGACAAGCAACTGGAGCTGCGGCCGCTGTGGGTCGTAGAGGTCGGTGACCCACGCCGTGACGAACCACAGCACCATGAACGCCAGCAGCAACAGCAGCGTCTCGGCGGCCTCGACGAGGACGACCCGCCGCTCGGTGAGCTCCTCGACCAGCCGCTGTGAGACCCGGTTGAGAGCGAAGACGAACACCAGGTCGAAGAAGAGCTCCAGGAGGCTCGGCCGTTGCGGTTGTCCCGGCTTTCGAAGCAGCGCCGCTGCCGTTGTCGACATGGGCTGCCCATTTCTACCGGCTTCGCCTGTCCGGGTATTGGTACCACGCCGGGCAGGTCGTCGAAGCCATAGTCGAAGAATGCCGAAGACCGTACCTGCGGCTCAGGATTGCTTCTCCCGTCCTGGGGTACCCCGCTGCGCCACGCGGGCGCCGTCGGATCAGCCGAGCGGGTCGCTGTGAGCCGCGTACACGCCGAGGGACCGGTACCGGATGGATCAGCGGGAGGTGGGCGCGCGGGCCGGGGCTGACGACTTGGTGGAGCTGCGGGTGCACGGGGTGTCCGCCACGGGCCCGGACGACCTGCTGGATCGGCCACACGTGCAGCAGGTGGCGGGTGACCGCAGGGGCGGCTTCTACCGGCCGCGACCGGGAAACCAGCAAGACGATGCGGCGGACGGACCGACGCTGGAGGCCTACCGCTGGAACAATCTGCCCGCCGGCACCGCGACGCGCACGCTGTCGATGGTGATCCTGTTGCCCTTCATGCTGATCAACCTCGCCATCTGGATGCGTCCGGCCGCAGCCGGCCCCGACCCGGTGGTCAAGGCCCTGTGCCGGCTGTTGGCACTCACCCTGACCGGCATGTACGTGCTGAGCACCGTGGGCATCGCGCTGGACGTGATCGCGTGGAAGTGCATGTCCTCGCCGGAGTGCCTGGACGGGCGCAGCTGGCTCTCCTGGCTCGGGGAGCGTCCGGCCGGACTGCGCCTGGCGGTGCTCGCGCTGGCGCCGGCCGCCGCCATCAGCCTGGTGTGGGGGCTCAGCGCCCGCCCGGCGCTCCCGTTCCCCGTCTTCCGTGCGGCCGACCAGCCCCTTCCGGCGCACCGGCTCACCGCAGTCGGTCGGTGGGACAACGAGCCGCTGGTCGGTCGGCTGCGCTCGATTCACGTCACGGCGGCGTTTGCCACGCTGGATCTCAGCCTGCTCGGTGCCCGGGCGGCACAGGGCCTGTCGATCGGCACCGTCGCGCTGGGGGTAGCCGTCGGCCTCCTGCTGATCACGTGTGCGGTCCTGCTCTGCACCCCACCCCTGACCACGCCCACGGAGTGGCGGCTCGACCGGTTGGTCGGCGTGCTGCGCACGATCGCCCTCGGCCTGACCGTGGTGGTCTGGCTCCACGTTCTGACCAGTTCCGCCTCGTGGCCGGAGAGGAACGGGCTGCCCGGCTACAACCTGACGGTCGTCGGGCTGTTCATCGGTCAGGCGGTGCTGCTGGCCGCCCTGGGGGCGGTGCTGTTCTGGCACCGCGATCGCAAGCCCGGTGTCGCGCCCTCGCTCGGGTTCGGTGCCCTGGCGGCCTCCGTCGCCGCGATCAGTCTGGCCCTCACGTTCTCCGCCGAACTGGTCTATCGGGTGTCCGACGTCCTGAACAGGGGCGCGCCGACCGCGGACGCGCTGATCACCAGCCCCCCACGTGCCTGCATCTGGGCGATCCTCGGCTTCTCGCTGGCCGTGCTGGTGACGCTGGCCGTCGCCGGCGTGGTGTCGCTGGCGTCACGACCGGGACGGATCCGTGCCGCGGCGGCGATCGTCGCGCGCGACTTCCCGGACGCGCCGGCCGAGGCCAGGCCACGGCTGCGGCAGGTGCGCAAGGCCATCGCCCGCGCCCGGTTCACCGAGAGGCTGCTGCCGCTCGCGGTGCTCTACGCCTGCCTTGCCGGAATCGGCATCGCGGCGGTCGCGCTCGGCCTGCTGCCGACGCCTGCCGACGAACTGATCCAGCGGTACGTGGGGGTGCCGGCCAGCCTCGTCGACTTCGGCATCGGTGTCGGCAGCTACCTGATCGCCGCCATCATCGCCGGTCTGGTCGTCGGCGGAATCTTCGCCTACCGCACCCCCGGCTTTCGTCGGTACGTGGGCGTCGTGTGGGACCTGGGCACCTTCTGGCCCCGAGCCGCACACCCGTTCGCGCCACCGTGCTACGCCGAACGGGCCGTGCCCGAACTGACCTTCCGGATCACCCACCTCGTCGACTCCGGCCACGCGGTGGTGCTCACCGGACACAGCCACGGCTCGGTCCTGCTCGCCGCGACGGTGCTCCAACTGCCGCCACGGGTCACCGACCGGATCGCCCTGCTGACCCACGGCTCGCCGCTGCGACGGCTGTACGCCCGGCTCTTTCCCGCGTACGTCAGCGACGAGGTGATTCGCGAGATCGCCGATCGGGTGGACTGGCGGTGGGTGAACCTGTGGCGGGACACCGACCCCGCCGGCGGGCGCGTCTTTCCGCCGCACCGACCCGACGAGGCACCCGCCGCGTCGGACCGGAAGGCGACGGTGGACCGACGGCTTCGCGACCCCCGCGACGTCACGGCTCCGGCCGGCGACATCTTTCCGCCACCGATCAAGGGACACAGCCCCTGCGAAGCCGACGAGGCGTTCACCGAGGCGGTGCGTGACCTCGCCGGCCACCTCCGCTGAGCGAACAGGTAGTGCCGGACGTTCCTCGTCAGACGAGGCGGGTCATCCAGCCGTACGGGTCGGCGACCCGGCCGTACTGGATGTCGAGCAGATGGCGGCGCACCCGCATGGTCACCGAGTCCTCGGCGCCGGCCTTCGGGGCCGTCACCTCGCCGCCCTCCCAGACCAGGCGCCCGACCGGCGTGACCACGGCGCCGGTGCCACAGGCGAAGACCTCGGTGATCGCGCCGGACGCGACGCCCTCCTGCCATTCCCGGATCTCCACCGGGCGCTCCTCGACCTGCAGGCCGAGATCCTTGGCAAGGATGAGGATCGACCCCCGGGTGACGCCCTCGAGGATCGTGCCGAGTTCCGGGGTGATGATCCTGCCGTCGGCAGTGATGAAGTAGAGGTTCATGCCGCCCAGCTCCTCCACGTAGCGGCCCTCGGCGGCGTCCAGGAAACAGACCTGCTCACAGCCGTGCTCGACGGCCTCTACCATGGGCGCCAGGCTGGAGGCGTAGTTGCCGCCGCACTTCGCCTCGCCCGTGCCGCCCCGTGCCGCCCGGGTGTATTGGGTGGACAGCCAGATGGAGACCGGCTTGACGCCACCGGAGAAGTACGCGCCGACCGGGCAGGCGAGCACCATGTAGGTGATCTCCTTGGCCGGGCGAACCCCCAGGAACGGCTCGGACGCGAACATGAACGGTCGCAGATAGACGCTGTACTCGTCCTGATCCGGCACCCACACCTGATCGGCACGGACCAGTGCCTCGACCGAGGCCATGAAGTCCGGCACCGGCAACTCGGGCAGTGCCAGCCGTCGGGCGGACCGGGCGAAGCGCTCGCCGTTGGCCTGCGGCCGGAACGACCAGATCGAGCCGTCCCGGTGCCGGTACGCCTTCATCCCCTCGAAGATCTCCTGCGCGTAGTGCAGCACGGCCGCCGCGGGGTGCATGAGGATCGGACCGAACGGGATGATCTCGGAGTCCTGCCAGCCGCCGTCCGGCCTCCACACCGCCCGTGCCATGTGGTCGGTGAAGTACCTGCCGAACCCCGGATTCGCCATGATCTCGGCTCGCCGCTGCGCGCTCGCCGAGCTCGGATTCTGCTGCAACGGGAACGACAGGCTCATGGCCGGGTCCTCTCAATGGCCGCGTCCCTGAGCGCTCAGGTCACCGAGGATGAACACGCAGGGGAGATTTGTCAGATGACAGGTGGAGAATACCGACCGTGTTGTCGCCCACGGTGGACAGACCGCAGCGACTCGGAGGGACGGCGCGGCCGTGAGCCAGGGTGACGAGCGGATCGCCGCGGCCGCCGACGACGCCGCCCGTCAGGTGCTGAGCCGGGTGGTCGTGTGTGCGGGCACCGACCTCGTCGACGTCGACGACATCTGGGCCCCCCGCTTCGCGGATTGGCATCTCACCCCGGGAGAACGCGCCTACTGCCTGCTCGCGCGCGACCCGGCGGAACGCTTCGCCGTCCGCTTCGCCGCCAAGGAGGCGGTGTTGAAGGCCCTCGGGACCCGGCCTGAGCGGGGCGGCCCTGCGGGAGATCGAGGTGGTCCGCCGCCACTGCGGGCAGCCGGCACTGGCCCTGGCCGGGCGCGCGACGGTGCTCGCCGAAGCGGCCGGTGTCGGTTCCTGGCTGATCACCCTGACGCACAGCCGACATTTCGCTTATGCCTTCGTCGCGGGCGTCGGCCGACCGTCCTGAGCGCCTTCCCATTTATCTGCACGCCCAAGCTGGACACACAACTTCGTCTCGCCAGTTCTCGGCGTGAGGTGACGGTCCACAGTGCTTGGACGGCCGTGGCACCGCTCACCGCGATGCCACGGCCGACCTTGCCAGTGCGCGCCTTGTCAGGCGGTCGTCCTCGCCGCCTCCAGGATGACCTCGGTGACCTCGTCGGGGTGCGAGATCAGGCCCAGGTGGCCGGCGTCGATCCGGGTGATGTCGGCCCCGGCCCGCTTCATCATCTCCTCCAGGCGGGCCGGCGGGATGACCCGGTCCTCGGTGCCGATCACCGCCCATACCGGGATCGTCTTCCACGCCGGCTCCGTGGCCGGCTCCGCCGTAGCGTTCGTGGCCAGGGCAATCTGGGATACGGCGAGCACCTCCGCCTGACGCCGAGGCAGGCCGTTGGCGAAGCCGGTGATGAAGACCTTCGGCAGGACGTACGAGTCGGCCGCCCCCTCCGGGGCGCCGGGGAACGGCACGAGCTTGAAGACGCTCGTGGGGTCGGTCGCGGCCGGGTCCAGCACCGAGCCGGAGCCCGCGCTGAGATCCTCCACTGTCTCCCCCTTCTCCGGGGCGAAGGCGTCGACGAACACGAGTGCCTTGACGTTGTTGTTGCCGGTCGCGGCGTCGCTCGCCACAAAACCGCCGTACGAGTGGGCCGCGAGCACGATGGGACCTTCGATGGTGGACAGGAAGTCCTTCAGGTAGCCGCTGTCGATCGACGGCCCCCGGTTGGGTTGTGGCGCGACCTGGACGTCGAAACCGCGGGCCTGGAGTCTGCGGACCTCCCCACTCCAGCTTGAGCCGTCGGCCCAGGCGCCGTGCACCAGGACGATTGTTGGTCTGGTGCGGTGCCCCTCGTCCGGGGTTGGTCGCACACCGCCGTCCGCGGACACGCCTGGGGCGGCTGAGCCGAGCACCGTCACCAGCGTCGCGGCGGCGAGCGTTGCGGCGATGGTCTTCGGCCGACGTAGCGAGATACCGAGCATGTCTCTTCTCCCTCGTTGGTCAGTGGTTTCCGAGCGCGGGCAGATGTGCACGGCCGCCGACGCGGCCCCGCCGGGGCCGCATCCGCCCGGCAACCCCGTTGAGGAGCACGTGGACGGCTGGCGGCCGGGCTCCGCTGCCGCGATGACGTGCCTGCTCGCCCGACCTCACCGTATTCGCGCCGAGGGGGAATCTCGGACGGAAGGGGAAAATCGCTCAGGTTTCGCCTTGTCGTAGGACACGCACCCAAGCGGGCACTTCGAGGATCTGTAAACAATCCTTGATATTAGGCTTCACGAACGTCAATATGTGGGGGTCGCGGGTCGTCGAAGCCTGGGGAGTGAGCCATGAGAAGCCGTCGGATTTTCGCAGTGGTAGCCGGGGCGGCGATGACCGTCACGGCCGCCGTCGCCTTCGTCCCCAGCAGCATGGCGGCCGTGCCCTCGGCCAACGCCGTCGCGATGGTCGCCTGCACCGCCCCGGCCTGGGCCGAAGGCCCCACCTACCAGGCGGGTGCCCAGGTCACCTACGGCGGCCGGCTCTACCAGGCGCTCGTCACCCACACCGCGCACCCCGGCGCCGGCTGGAACCCCGCCGCGACCCCGTCGCTCTGGCGTGACCTCGGCGCGTGCTCGGGAAGCACGCCACCGCCCACCACGCCACCACCCACCACGCCACCACCGACGACCCCGCCGCCCACCACGCCACCACCGACCACCGCTCCCCCCACCACGCCGCCGCCAACCGGTGGGACCTGCGCGGTGAAGTCGCGGCCCACCGGCAAGGTGCTGCAGGGCTACTGGGAGAACTGGGACGGGGCCGCCAACGGCGTACACCCCGGCCTCGGCTGGATCCCGCTCACCGACAGCCGGCTCAACCAGCACGGCTACAACGTGATCAACGCGGCGTTCCCGGTGATCCGCTCGGACGGCACGGTCCTCTGGGAGAACGGCATGGACGCTGGCGTGAAGGTGGCCACCCCGGCCGAGATGTGCCAGGCCAAGGCGGCCGGCGCCACCATCCTGATGTCGATCGGCGGGGCCGCCGCGGGCATCGACCTGAGCTCCACCGCGGTCGCCGACCGGTTCATCGCGACGATCGTGCCGATCCTGACCGCCTACCACTTCGACGGCATCGACATCGACATCGAGACCGGCCTGACCGGCAGCGGCAACATCAACACCCTGTCCACGTCGCAGGCCAACCTGATCCGGATCATCGACGGCGTGCTGGCCCGGATGCCGTCGAACTTCGGCCTGACCATGGCACCGGAGACGGCGTACGTCACCGGCGGCAGTGTGGTCTACGGCTCGATCTGGGGCTCGTACCTGCCGATCATCAAGAAGTACGTGGACAACGGCCGCCTCTGGTGGCTGAACATGCAGTACTACAACGGCAGCATGTACGGCTGCGCCGGCGACTCGTACCCCGCGGGCACCGTGCAGGGCTTCACGGTGCAGACGCAGTGCCTGAACAACGGCCTCACCATCCAGGGCACCACCATCCGCGTGCCGTACGACAAGCAGGTCCCCGGGCTGCCCGCGCAGATCGGGGCGGGCGGCGGCCACCTGTCGACGTCGCTTGTCACGCAGGCCTGGAACTCCGTGCCCGGCCTCAAGGGCCTGATGACCTGGTCGGCGAACTGGGACGGGTCGAAGGGCTGGACCTTCGGCGACAACGTGAAGCGCCTACAGGGCCGCTGACGGCGACGGTGCCGGGCCCCCCGCCAGCCGGTCATCCGACCGGCAGGGAGCCCGGCGCCTCGAACGGCCGGCGTCTCGTCCGTTCCTGCTCAGCGGAGTCGCTGACGCCCCAGGACGTACCTGTCGACGCGATTGCCGTACCGGCCGATCCCCGGCCCTCCCAACCGGAAGCCCAGGGATTGGAAGAGCTGCGAGGACCGGACATGCTGACTGTCGATCTCGGCGACGATCGGGAGACCCGCGAGGCCGCGGGTGATCCGGAGCTGACCGAGCACGGCACGGAGCGCTTCGCGGGCGTAGCCGTTCGACCACCGCGCGGGGGTGATCCAGACCCCGATCTCGAGGTCGTCCGCCCGACGCTCGACGGCCACCACGCCGACCTGCTCGTCGGTGTGGCGATCCGCGACCTGGAGCCACACTCCGCTGCCCTGTTCGTGCGCGGCCCGGCCCCGGTGGAACCGGTCAACCGCGCGCTGCCGGCTCCACGGGGCGCCGTCGCCCACGAGATGCGTCACCTCCGGATCAAGGGCCAGAAGGAGAAATGCCGGCAGCTCTGACTCCCGGTAGGGCCGCAGGAGCAGACGGGCCGTCATCAGCGTGGATACCCAGCGGTCGTAGCGGACACCGTCAGGGCCGTTGGGGGTGGGCCCCCTCCCCGGGGTCGTCAGGGCCTTCCCCGCCGTGCTGTCCACGTGGTCGGGAACCGCACCCTCGTGGCGATCGCCGGTGGTGGAGGTCCCGGTCGGCTCGAACATCAGAATCGACCCGCCCGGCGAGGACGGCTTGTGCTCGGTGCCCTTGGGAACCACGAAGGTGTCGCCCTGACGCAGCACGACTGTGTGTTCCTGCCCGGCCGCGTCGCGGTAGGCGACATTGAACTGGCCGTCCAGGACCAGGAAGAACTCGTCGGTGTCCTCGTGGACGTGCCAGACGTGCTCGCCCCGGGTGTGGGCGATCCGCACGTCATAATCGTTTGTCCGAGTCACGATTCGCGGACTGTAGACGTCGTCGAACGACGCAAGCGCCTCGGACAGATTCACGACGGCCAGGTGAGCGGGAGTGATCGACATGGACCGAGCATCCCCCGGGGCCGCCGCGCCGGTCTTGGACGTTCTTGACGCCGACGGCGCCCGACCGCCCGGTTGCCGAGTCCGGGCCTGGCGGCCACCGGTCCCCGAGATCAGCGAGGTGTTCCACGCCCAGATCGTCGACTACGCCTACCCGCCGCACGCCCACGACACCTGGACGGTGCTGATCCTCGACGCCGGCGCCCTCCGTTACGACCTCGACAACCGACACTGTGGGGTGAGCGGCACCGACTATGTCGCTGTCCTGCCACCCGGAGTGGTCCACGACGGCCGCCCCGCCGCCGACGCGCCCGGCTTCCGCAAGCGCAACCTGTACCTCGACCCGGCGTTTTTGCCCGCCAGTCTGATCGGCTCCGCCGTCGACCACACCGTCCTCCGCGACGGCCCGCTGCGCCGAGCCCTCGCCGGGCTCCACCAGGTCCTTGCTGCCGACGAGGACCCGCTGAACGCCGAAGCCCGTCTCGCCATGGTCAGGCAACGACTCACCGACCACCTGGCCGCCGTGCCTTCTCCGCCGGCCCGGCCGGAACCGCAGGCCGCCCGCGCGCTGAGGGCGCTGCTCGACGAGCACACGGTGGAGGCCGTCAGCCTCGCCGCCGCCGCTCGCCTCCTGGGCCGTTCGGTACCGCACCTGGTCCGCAGCTTCGGCCAGACCTTCGGGATCAGTCCGCACGCGTACATCATCGGGCGGCGGGTCGAGGCCGCCCGCAAACTTCTCCTCACCGGCATCCCGCCGGCCGAGGTGGCGATCGCCGTCGGCTTCTGCGACCAGGCCCACCTGACTCGGCATTTCCGCCGACACACCGCCACCACGCCGGCCCGGTACAGCCGCACCCGGCAGGCAACGCATCCTCCTCGGGCAACCAGTCAGAGCCTCCGCGGCGATCCTTCGCCGCGGAGGCTCTGACCACTCGGCTAGGGCGTGTGTCAAGGTCCTCGGTCGAGCCGAGGCGGAGTCCAGGCGGCGGTCCGGCAAGGCGGGAATTGGCCCGGATACCGGTGTTGTATCCGGGCCAATTCCCAATGCGGCCGGTCGTCGTCTGGGCCCGCCGCAGGCCGGCCAGAGGGGCTTTGACACACGCCCTAGCTCAGAGGCGCGGATCCTGCTGGACCATGAGGGCGTTGAGGATCGGGTCGTGCTCGCCCTTGTCGCGGCGCAGCTCGATCCTCAGGTCGCCACCGGCGTGCTCGACGGTGACCAGGTTGGTGTCCGCGGTCAGCGTGCCCACGGTCGCCTGTACGTCGTGGTCGTACAGCACGACCTTGCCGCCGACCAGGACGTCGAAGGCCCGCTTGCCGGCCTTGACCTTCTCGATTTCCGCGAAGTCGAGGGCGACCCGGTACTTTCCGGCCGGGGCGTTCTTGAACACGTAGCTGAACGTCTCGCCGGTCCGCTGGCTGCGGAACAGCGCGTCGTCCTTGGTGCCGGCGATGTCGGCCCTGGTGGTGCGCGCCTTGCCGCCGACGTAGCCCCACGGCCGCGAGCCCAGCGCCTGGTCGGGCGCCCAGCCGAAGCCGTCGGTGCCGACGTGCCCGGGCCCGCCGACGTCGACGCCCTTCCAGTAGGCCGAGGTCGCCAGGCGGACCGGCTTGAGCTGGGCTTCACCCTTGCCGGCGTTCGACGCCACGAGCACGTCGCCGACGAGTACGCCCGGCTTGACGCCGGCGTTGTCGGCCGTCGCCGTGACCGTGGTGGACGCGCCGACCGCGAGCGTGACAGTGCCGGTGGCGGCCGCGCCCGTGAGGGTCAACCACGGAAGGTCGGCCGCTTCGTGCCCGCCGTCGTCGGTGCGCTTCTGCTCGCTGATCCGCACGTCGAGCGGGGCGGAGCCGGTGTTGGTCACTGTCACGTCGGCGGTCGCCTTCTGGTCCTTGTCGAGGAGCCAGTCGAGGTCGCCGCCGGTGACGGTGGCGACGCCCGTGGTCAACGCTGTGTTGACCACCTCGGCCTGATCCTTCCTGGCGATGGTCACCGGGTGGCTGGCGGTGACGTAGTTCGGCGCCGAGACCTGAACGGTGTTTCCACCGACCAGCGCCTGGGCCTTCCACCGGCCCAACTCGTCGGTCGTGATGACCCGTTCACCGCTCGGTCCGCTGAGCGTGACGATCGCGCCCGCGATCGGCTTGCCGTCGTTCGCGTTGGTGGCCGTTCCCTCGATCGTGCCCGCCGCCGGGAGGGTGTATTCCAGCCCCAGGCCGGCCTTCAGGACGGGCTGGTTGAAGGAGTACTGACTCGCCGGGTTGCGCGTCAGGCTCTCCACGCCGACAGTCGCCGACGACCCTCGGGTGAGGGGGTTGTCGCCGCCGATCCCGTCGCCGTACCCGATCTGGATCCGCCCGTCCGCGATCAGGGTGACCGAGAAGCTCACCCGAGCCGTCCGGTCACTGTAGAAGGCGACGTCGCGCCACTCGACGACCTGCGCCGCCAGTCCGTCCACCTGCGTCGTGCCGTAGTAGATGCCTGCCTCGTCGTCGACGATGAGGTCGTCCCAGAGCGGGTAGATCGCGTCGATCGGGTACGGCGACGGCAGTGCCGTGTTGTTCCCCAGCGTGCTGGCGCGGTCGAAGGTCAGCGTGCCGTTCGTCGTCACGCACACGCCGTCCCAGGCCGTGTCGTAGAACGGAGCCAGGAAGCTGGAGTCGAACCACAGCGGGCCGCAGAGGTCGTCGCCGTGCCACCCGGACTCCTGCGTGCCCTGGCGGTAGAGCCCGTCGGTCACCTTCACCGAGTACGAGCGGCCGGCGGGAGCCACCGGCACGGGGCCCGGCTCCGGCTGCTCGGGTTGGGGCTCCGGCTCGGCCGCGTCGGCGCGTGGGTCGAGCGTCACCCGCAGCGCGGCAACGGTCGGGGCCTTCAGTCCCTTCGCGCCCCGCAGCTCCACGGTCAACGGACCGCCCTTGTGCTGCACGACGGCGGTGCGCCAGTCGGCGGTGTTCGGCCCCACGGCCGCCGCCGCGTCGTACGCGTACTCCGTCAGCGAGCCGTCCACGACGACGTCGAACACCCGCTTGCCCCTGGCCACCTTCTCGATCTCGGCGAACCCGAGATCGATCGCATAAGTGCCCTTGGGAGCGTCGGGGAAGCGGTAGAACAGCTCCTTCTCCTGGGTGGTGCGCTGCGACTGGAACAGGGCGTCGTCAGTCGTACCGTTGATCGCGGCCTTCGTGGCGGCGGTCTTCGTCCTACCCTCGTAGCCCCACGTCTTCTTGCCGGCGGCCTGGTCGGCGGCCCAGGTGAAGCCGGAGCCGTCGGTGAACGACGGTCCGCCGGCGTTGACGCCGACCTGGTACTTCGTGGTCGTGAGCGTCACCGGGACGTAGGTCTTGGACTGGCGTCCGGAGTCGGACCTGACCACGATGTTCGCGCCGAGGACTCCCGGCTTGGTGTCCTTCGAGGAGACCGAGACCTTGACGGTCGTCGACGCGCCCGGGGCGAGGGTGCCGCCGGTCGAGGAGAGCGACAGCCACGGCAGGTCGGTGATCAGGTCGTCCTCGACGTCGACGAGCACGACGTCATCGGCGATCTGGTCCGCCGCCCACAGCGCCCCGGTCGAGTCGGTTTCGAGGCCGCCGCCCTGGCCCGCCTTCTGGCCCGGGAACCACCACGCGTTCACCAGCGAGCAGTCGTCGGGGTCGACCTGCAACAGGCGGGTGGGCCGGTTCGAGGTGAGATCGGTGTACCAGATGGTGTCGGACGACTGGTTGTAGGCCAGGCCCATCACCTCGGGCAGCGGTGGGGCGCAGAACGACAGCAGCGCACCCGGCTTGTCGTGCGAGGTCCCGGCGACGGTGCCGATCATGCCGTTCTTCCGGCCACCGACGTAGAACACGTCCTGCGTCGGGTTGTAGGCGAGTCCGGTCAGTTGCAGCGTGGACCAGTCACCCTTGATCTGCCGGGTCTCCTTCCCGGTCGTCCGGTCGAAGCAGTGGATATAGCTGGCCGGGCTGTCCTCCATCTGGCACATGTCGCCGGTCTTGGTGTCGAGTGCCATGTCGAACGCCCGGTACGCGGGGTTCCACGACGCGTCGAAGACCTTCCCGGTCGGCTTGCCGGTCACCGTGTACGCGGTGTTGGTCCGCGCGTTGTAGTCGTGGACCCAGACGTCACCGTCGTACCCGATGCCGGAGGGCTCCTTCTTCTCGATCGTGCCCGGGATGGCGATCCGGGTGATGACGTCACCGCCGGAGGTCGCGCCGACCTCGGCGGCCGCCTGTGCCTCCGCCGCCTTCACCGTCGCCGCCTTGCCGTCGACGTTCGACGGCTTCATGCCGCTCGCACCGGCCTTCCACGCGGTGAGGTCGATCGTGCTGGCCGCACCCTTCCCGGTGCGCGTGGTGGCGCCGGCGGCGTCCAGGTCGGGGTGGCGGGCGGCCTCGCCCAGGTTGTACGTGAGTGGGGCGGAACCGTTGTTGGTGAGCGTCAGCGAGCCCACGCCGTTCTGGTCGGTGCCCAGCACGGCGTCGAGGCCGTCGGCCTTCAGGCCGGCGACGCCCGTGGTCAGCCGCGCGTCGATCTTCGCTTTCGCGTAGAGCTTGTCGAGGGAGAAGGGGTACGCCGCGGTCGGGTAGTTCGGCGCGTCGACGGTCATGGTGTAGTCGCTGACGGGAAGCTGGCGATGCACGATGCCGGTCCCGTTGGTCGTGACGGTCTCCACGAGCCCGGACTTGTTCGTGAACGAGACCTTGGCCCCGGCGACCGGCAGTGCGTCGTTCTTGTCGACGACAGTCGCGTCGAGGTACCCGAAGTCCGGCAGGTCGTAGGTGACGATCATCCCGTCGCGCAGCACCGGGGCGCTGTCGGAGAACCGGATGCCGTCGACGCCGGCCCAGCCCTGGATGCCGGTGACGGCGTGGACGCCGGCGGTCACCGGGTCGTCGGATCCGACGCCGTCGCCGTACCCGAAGATCACGGTGCCGGAGCGGGTGAGCGTGGCCGAGAAGCTGACCGGCTCCGTGTACTCGGTCCGGTCCGGATAGGCCCAGAGTTTGGCGTCGCGGTACTCGACGACGAACGCGTCCTCGCCGTTGACCTTGGTGGCCGCCGTGAAGACTCCCCCGCCAGGGGCGAACTCGACGGGGGTCTCGACGTAGAACGGGAAGATGCCCGCCCCGCCATAGCCGGGTCCGGTGGCGCCGTCCGGGGCGATCACGCCGCGCAGACCGATGCCGAGGGTGTCGTGGCTGCCGTTGTAGAGCGCGATCGGGAACGGCAGCTTCACCGTCGCCCACACGCCGCTGCCGAAGGTGACCGGGTCGGTGCCGCGCAGGTGTTCACCCTCGGAGACGGCGCAGCTGTAGCCGCCCTCGTCGACGACGAGCCCGACGCGGATCTCGCGCGACTCGTTCTGCGCGCCGACGCTCAGCGCGACGCTCGTGGGCGAGAAGCAGGCGTTGGGCGTGACGGTGAGGGTGTACCCGCCCTCGGGGACGGCGCCGATCGTGAACGCGCCGTTGGCATCGGTGCGTACCGGCTTCAGCGGCGTGTCCCGGACGGAGACGTCGGCGTTCGGAACGGGCCGCGACTTGTCGTCGACGACCCTGCCGCTGATGTCGTGCCGCACGGCAGCCGTGAGCGGCAGCTTGACGGAGGTGTCCTGGCCGAGGGTGATCGTGACGTTCGCGGTCGCGGTCAGGTAGCCGAAGACCTTGGTGCTGAGCTGGTAGTCGCCGACCGGGAGGTTCGTGGTGAACCGGCCGTCCTTGTCGGTGCCGATCGACCGGCTGAACGGTCCGCTGATCGTCACGTCGGCGGCGGGGACCGGGGCGCCGTTGGCGGTGACGACGCCGGTGAGGGTGCCGCCCTTGCGGGGCGCGAGTTCGAGCAGCCGGACGAGGTCGAGCCGGCCTTCGCCAAACTTGTTGTTGACGTCGGCGGTGCCGCCGCACTCGGTGTCGTCGACGTCGACGGCCGACTCACCGAGCAGGCGGCGGGTCTCCTCGACCTGCCCGATGAGGGTCGGGTCGTAGCTCCACAGCGCCGCGACGGCGCCGGCAACGTGCGGGGCGGCCATCGAGGTGCCGGACATCTCGACGTAGCCGTTGCCCGGGTACGACGAACGGACACCGTCGCCCGGGGCGGAGATCTCCGGCTTGATCCGGCCACCCTCACCCTCGCCCTTGCGGGAGAACAGCGCGAGCGTGCCGTCCGGCCTGGTGGCGCCGACGGAGTAGGCGCTCTCGGCGGAGCCGGGCGAGGAGACGGTGTCACAGTCCGCGTACGGTGCGGTGTTGCCCGACGACCAGACGCTGAAGATGCCCGCGGCGCTCCAGGCGTCGTCGATGGCCTGGAAGAAGTTGTTGAAGCTGTGCTCTTCGGTCTGGCCCCACGAGTTGTTGATGACGTGCGGGCGCTTGGACGGGTCGGGGTTGTTCCCGTGCACGTCGGTCGGGGCGAGCAGCCACCAGCCGGAGCGCAGCAGCGACTCGACGCCGGTGCTTTCGCAGCAGCCGTTCGTCGCGATCCACCGCGCGTCCGGGGCGACGCCGACGTGGTTGGTGCCGTCGTCACCGACCATGGTGCCCATGGTGTGCGTGCCGTGGCCGTTGTCGTCGCACGGCGCGTCGGCGCACGTGCCCCGGGCGGCCATCCAGTTGTAGTTGTGGTCGACAGTGCCGTCGGTTTTCGTGCCACGGTACTTCTGCAGCAGGGCGGGGTGGTCGAACTGGACGCCCGAGTCGAGGTTGGACACGGTGATGCCCGCACCGGTGGCGCCCATGGCCCAGGCCTCGGGTGCGTGGATGGCGTCCAGACCCCAGGTGGAGGTGCCCGCCTCGGCGGCGGCCTTCGGGGCGGGGCGGGCCTCCTGGTCGGCGGGGCTCTGCTCGTCGACGGGCTTGACCAGCGCGACCTGCGGCGTCGCGTGGATCTCGGCGACCTGCGACTTCGAGGCCACGGTGCGGGCGAGCTTCTCGTTGCCGCCCTTGACGAGCACCGTGTTGGCGATCGGGTAGGAGGTGTACTTGACGCCGGCCCGGTCGAGCTCGGTGGACACGGAGGCCAGGGAGGTCTTCGCCGCCGCGGTCAGCGCGTCGTAGACGAACTGCCCGCGAGCGGTCCAGTCGGTGATCTTCTTCGTCGGCGCGAGGTCGGCCCTGGTGTCGAACGTGATCCAGAAGTCGGACTTCGGCTCCGCGCGGAAGCGGTCCTTCAGGTTCGTGGCGATCTTGTCGGTGGGGGCACCGGGATCCGGTTCGACGGCGGACGCCGGTGGCGCCTGGATCAGGCTCAGGCCGACCGCTACGGCAAGCGTTGCCGCGAGGGCTGTGATTCTCATGAGAGTCCTTCGACCTACAGGGGTTGGTAGGGGTCGTGGTTCATGTGGTCGTCGGTACCGTCGGCGTCATGGGCGTCGGGGGCGCTGACGTGCGGCTCGCGAGGCGGCTCAGGTGGTGGCGGATGCTCGATGGCGGCGTCGTCACGCGCGACTTGTCGCTCAGGCACGCATTGCCCAAGGGCTATGGATCATGCAGCCATGCTCGGCGGGCTCAGTGGCCGTCGCTATCCAGCGGATACGTCAATTTTCACGACGGGACGTCGAGGGAGTCCTCTTCGGCGAACACTCCGGCCTCCACCGCCTTGACCGCGAGCGCGGTCCGGGTGGTCACCTTCAACTTGCGCATCGCCGCACGCAACTGTTGATCCACGGTCGCCGGTGACTTGGCCAGGATCCGGCTGATCTCCCGGTTGGTCTTTCCGGCGACGACCAGTTGGACCACGTCGAGCTCGCGCGGTGAGAGCTGGTCGCCGTACCCTCGTCGGCCGCCACGCCACAGTCGCGGTACCTCGGCGCCGTGCTCGCGAAGCCGCTGTGCGACACGGTCCGCGTCGCCACGGGCCCCGAGCCTGAACAAGTGCTCGTACTGTGCGGCCAGCAACTCTCGGCCGTGGTCGAGCCGGCCGTGCGCGATGAGCGCCTCGGCTTGCCGCTCGCGGGCGAGCATGGCGTCGTAGGGACGCGGCAACGCGCTCCAGGCGCGCGCCGCCCGATCCCACGCTGTGGCCGCCCGGGCGTGGTCTCCGGCCGCGGCGAGCAGCAGGGCACGGCATCCGGCGAGCGCGGCGCGAGGTGCGGGCGCCGTACGGCCCCGCAGCCCTCTGGCGAGCTGGTCACCCAGGCGCGTCGCGGCCCTGAGGTCCCCCGCGGCGAGATGCGCCTCGATCCGGGCGGGGACCAGGTCCGTCGCCCAGATCCAGATGCCCTTCCTCCGGACGGTGTCCATCGGCTCGTTGGTGACCTGCAGCGCCCGGCCGCTGTTTCCGTCCGTCAGCCACAGTCTGGCCAGCGCGGCGGCGGCCTCCATCGTGTCGTCGACCGCGCCGAGACGGGCGGACTCCTCCAGGACCAGGCGGAACTGCTCCTCGGCGGCGCGCCGCCGTCCGGCTGCGGCGGCCAGTCGGGCCGCGAGCCGGATGCTGCCGAGGTAGTGCGCCGGACGGTCGCGGTCCGCGTCGGCGAGTGCCGCGCCCTGTTCGGCGAGACCCTCCCACCGGCCGGTGAGCCACGCCAGGTTGGCCTGTTCGAGTCGGACGTTGTGCTGCAACCGGGACGCCTGCTCGGTCTCGGCGAGGTGCATGGCCACGGCGAGGTGGTCGTCCGCGTCGGCGTACCGGCCCCAGATCACCGCGCCGGTCCCGACGTTCGTGTGGATGCGGGCCACGTCGAGACGCTCCGCCGAGGTCGCGCCGTCGACGGGCAGGCCGGCGACGACGTCCCACGCCTCCTCCTCGCCGAGCATGAGCAGCGCCGCGGCTCGGTTGCCGGCCAGGTTCAGCCGTTCCGCGGGTGAGGCGAATTCGGTGGTGAGTTCAGCGGCGCGATCGAGCCAACGCCGATGGGTCGACGCCGGCCACGGTCCCGCGTAGGCCCAGCCCAGGTAGGTCATCGCCCGGGCCGCCTCGACCGGGTCATGGTCGAGGTTGGCCACCGCCTGCTCAAGCTCGCCGAGTGCGGCCTGCGCCTCACCCGCGGTGATCAGGAGCCGACCCAACGGGTTGCGGATCTCGGCCTGCTGGCGGGCGGAGAGACCGGGGGTTTCCAACACCGAGCGCAGGGTACGGATCACCCGCTGGTGGACCTGGTCGACCGGTTCGCGACGGCCCAGTGCGGCTACTCCGGCGATGCGCGCTATCCGTGCCCGGTCCACCGGCGGCAGCACGGCCCACGACAACAGGTCGACGAGCATGTCGACAGCCTTGGTGTGGTCGCCCGACGCCATGGCCAGCTCGGCACCCTGCTCGGCGTAGCGCGCCCAGGACCGCGTCTCGCCGGCCTCGCGGAAGTGGTGGGCAAGGCGTGCCACCGGCGGCGGGTGGATGTTCTCCAGGGCCCGGCCGGCCAGCAGGTGGACGTGTCTGCGGTCGGTCATCGGGATCGCCTCGTAGACAGCCGTCGCGGCCAGCACATGCCGGAATCGCCACTGGCCGCGGTCGTCTCCGTCCAGGACACCGGCGCCGGCCGCCTCCGTGATGGCGTCGCGACACGCGGCGGGCGACAGGCCGGCGGTCACCGCGATCGTGGCCACCGACGACCGCTCAGCCAACGTCGCCGCGGCTCGCAACACCTGCTGCGCCGTCGGCGACAGACGGCCCACCCGCTCCCGGGTGGAGTCGCGCACCGTCGGCGGCACCCGTAGCTCGCGCAGCTTCAGCCGGACCCACTGCCCGTCGCGGAAGACGAGGTCGGCGCGGTCGTACATGAGGCGAACCGACTCCTCAAGCGCCAGCGGGACACCACCGGTCCGCTCGTGCATGAACGTGGCGAACTCCTGCGATATCGGGTTGCCGTCCAGCATCGAGGACACCAGCGCCGCGGTGTCGTCGGGTCGCATCGGCGCCAGGGCGATCCTCAGTTGGGTCACGCCGGCGGGCAACCGGGACGTCAGCCGCAGCAACAGCGACCCGTCATCCACCTCCTCCGGCCGGTAGGAGATCACGAGGCTGGGCCCGTCCGTCTGCTGCCGGGAGGTGACGAACAGCAGGAACTCCAGGGTCACCTCGTCGGCCCAGTGGGCGTCCTCGAGCACGAGAACGTCGACGTGCAGAGCGCGCAGCAGCTCGTCCAGGGCGCGGAACAGCCGATGCCGGGCTGCCTTCGCGTCGTCCAACGGCGGTAGCGCGGGCGGCAGGTCCGCGGACCATTCCGGGAACAGGGGCCGTAACGCACCCGCGAGCGCGGTGAGCGGCAGTCGCGACACCGGGTGGTCGATCCCACCGAACGCGTCGACGATCGGCCCCAAGGTCAGCGACTCGCGCAGCGGTGGGCACACCGAGACCAGGGCGGTGCGCTGGCCCGGCGCCGCCAACCACTCGCGCAGCAGTCGGCTCTTGCCGATGCCGGCCTCGCCCTCCACCAGCACGATCGCCGGTGGCCGGGCCAGGGCGCCCCGGAGCGCTGCCATCTCCCGAGCACGGCCCACGAAGTCCGGTGTGGAGACCGTCGGCGCGGTCCCGTCGTCCTCGGGCGAGGGGTCGAGCATGCGTGATGATCTCGCTTTTCGCTGCTCGGGCGCAAGTACCGGAGGCAGGTAGCACCCTGCCGCCAATCCATCAAAAACATTTGATGGATCGTCTCTGTCTGATGTATCTTTCGGTTGTGGCGATGTCGAGTCAAACCGCTCCGGCGTTCGTGCGTCTCGCCGCCCATCCGCTGCGGTGGCGGCTGCTGACCGAGCTCGCGGCCAGCGACTACCGGGTCCGAGAGCTGGTGACGCTCGTGGACGAGCCACAGAGCCTGGTCTCCTATCACCTGCGGCTGCTGCGCGACGGCGGCCTGGTAGCCACCACCCGCAGCAGCTTCGACGGCCGCGACAGCTACTACCACCTGGATCTGGACCGTTGCGCCAAGGCGCTGGCCGACACCGGCGGCGCGCTGCATCCGGCGCTGCGCCGGGCACCCGTCGCGCCGCACGTGGTCCCGGTGAACCTGGGGCGCGCACCCCGCCTCGGCGTGCTGTTCGTCTGCACCGGCAACAGTGCCCGCTCACCGATCGCGGAGACCCTGCTCCGGCACCACACCGACGGCCGGGTGGAGGTGACCAGCGCCGGCACCCGGCCCAAACCCCGCCTGCACCCCAATGCCGTACGGGTGGTCCGCGAGGAATTCGGTCTCGACATCACCGGCCAGCGCCCCCGGCACTGGGACACGCTGACCGGTCGCCGGTTCGACTACGTCATCAGCCTGTGTGACAAGGCCCGCGAGGCATGCCCCGACTTTGCGGGCCACCCCCGGCGAGTGCACTGGAGCATCCCCGACCCGGCCCCGGCCGACGTCACCGACCAGGCCGGCTACCCGGCCTTCCAGCGCACCGCGGCCGACATCGCCACCCGCGTCAGACACCTGTTACCCGTCCTCAACGCCATCCGGCCCTGACGAAGAGATGCCGCCATGACACTGCCCGACCAGCACGCCAGCGTTCGCTACATTGTCGATGACGTCCAAGCGGCCATCGACTTCTACACCACCCGTCTCGGCTTCACCCTGCACAGCAGCGCCGTGCCCGCCTTCGCCGACGTCGTGCGCGGCCCGCTGCGGCTGCTGCTGTCCGGGCCGGCCAGTTCCGGCGCCCGCGCCACCCCTGACGACGTCACCGACGCCGGACGCAACCGCATCCACCTCGCCGTCGATGACCTGGATGCCGAGATCGACCGACTGCGCGGCACGGGCCTGTCGTTCCGCAGCGACGTGATCTCCGGCCCGGGCGGACGCCAGATCCTGCTCGCCGACCCCGCCGGCAACCTCGTCGAGCTGTTCCAACCCGCCCATCGACCGGACGCACCCTGACCCCCACCACGAGCGGCACACGTCCTAGCTGTCGCGCGGGGTCACCAGACCGGACTCGTAGGCGATGATCACGAGCTGTGCGCGGTCGCGGGCGCGCAGCTTGGCCATGGCCCGGTTGACATGGGTCTTCGCGGTCGCCGGGCTGATCACCAGGCGGTTGGCGATCTGGTCGTTGGACAGACCCCTCGCGACAAGCGTGACGGCTTCCCGTTCGCGGTTGGTCAGGACCGTCAGCGCCAGGCCGGGATCCAGCTGCGGCGGTTGGGAGACGTAGCGGTTGATCAGCTTGCGCGTGATCGCCGGCGCGAGCAACGCGTCCCCCCGGGCGGCGACGCGGACGGCGTGCAGGAAGTCCTCCGGCCGGATGTCCTTGACGAGGAACCCGGCCGCGCCGGCTCGAAGTGCGTCGAAGACGTACTCGTCCAGGCCGTAGTTGGTCAGGATGACGACGTGCACCCCGGCCAGCGTCGGGTCGGCCGCGATGCGCCGGGTCGCCTCGATACCGTCCACGAACGGCATCTGAATGTCGATGAGCGCGATGTCCGGCAGATGCTGCCTGGCCAGCGCCACACCCGCGGCACCGTCGGCGGCCTCGGCCACCACCTCGATGCCGTCCTCGGCGTTGAGCAGTGCGCGGAATCCGCTACGGATGAGCACCTGGTCGTCGACGAGCAGGACCCGGATCACGGCGTGCGTTCCAGTGGAAGTTCGGCCTGGACGGTGAAGCCGCCCTCACTGAGCGGTTCGGCACGGAGGCGGCCGCCGAGGGCGGTCACCCGTTCGCGCATCCCCAGCAGCCCGACCCCGGCCACCGGCACCAGCTCCGGTGTGGCCCCGCCGTCGTCGTCGACCCGGATGGCCACCGTGTCGAGCCGGTAGTCGATCCGGACCGATGCCGTGGCGGCCGCGGCGTGCCGGACGATGTTGGTCAGCGACTCCTGAACGATCCGGTACGCGGTCCGGTCCACCGCGGCTGGCACGTCGGCGCGGTGTCCCTCGACGGTCAGGGTCGCGTCCAGGCCGGTCGTCCGGGCGCGCCGCACCAGGTCCGCGACGTGGTCGAGCCCGCACGACCGCGTGTCCGCGTCGTCGCGCAGCGCCTCCAGGGTCGCGCGCAGTTCGCGGGACGCCTCGCGACCGGCGTCCCGGATCGCCAACAGCGCGTCCGGCACCGGGTCGCCCCGCTTCCGGGCCAGGTGCACCGCGACCTCGGCCTGCACCTTGATCACCGAGATCTGGTGGGTGAGGGTGTCGTGTAACTCCCGCGCGATGTGCAGCCGTTCCTCGTCGGCACGGCGCAGCGCGCTCTCCTCGCGGGTGCGCTCGGCCTCGTCCGCCCGCCGCTCGGCCTGGCGCAGCGCCTCGCCGGCCGCACCCGCGGCGATCAACCAGGCCAGTTCGAGAACGCCTCGGGCCTGCGCGAACGCCTCGCCCGGGTCGTACCGGCCCGACGCCATGGCCGCGACGGGAAGGGCCACCAGCGTGATCACACTGGTCACCACAGTGCCGGTGCGGTGCCCCGCGCGTACGGCGGCGTACACCGCGAACAGGTACGCGACGGCCGGCACGTCGACCCCGGCCCACTGACCGGCCACGGCGCACAGCCCGGTGAACGCCAGCACGGGGATCGGGGCGCGGCGACGCGCGGTAAGTGCCAGGCCCCCGGCCGCCAGCAGCACACCGCCGAACGGTTCGAGGCCGCGCGGTTCGGAAAGCCCGGTGACCAGGACGACGGTCGCCACACCGACCGCAACCGCCCAGTCCCGGACGCCGATGCGGGCCCTGCTCATGTGGGCACTCTAGCGGGGAGTCCGCCCTGGTCGACTCATGCCCGCGCAGGAGTGGCGACCTACCGCACCCGCGGTAGTTCGTCACTCCTACCGCGTCCGCGGCAGCGCGAGGTGACCGCGCCCGCACGACGCCGACGGATGGTGCCGAGGGCCAGGATTGGGCAACGTCCCGCCCGATCGAAGGAGATCGCATGTCACTCCAGCACCTCGCCGCATCCACTGTCGACGCCTACACCCTCACCGGTGGACGCCTCGTGGCCACCACCGCCGCGTTCGTGGCGCTGGCCGGCGCGATTGCCGGCGGACTCGCGCTCGCCCGCCGTGTCGGACGCCGAGGAACGACAGGAGCCCTGGTGGCGGGCATGATCGGGACGGTCGTCGGTGGGTGGGTGGTGGCCACCGCCGACGGAGGTCCCGGCAGCGGCAGCGGAGTCGTAGGTGGCTACGCGGCGCTGGCGCTGGGTGTGCTCGCCGTGGTCCTCGGCGGGATCGCGGCGGCCCGGTCCTCGCACCCCGCCTAGGGCGTGTGTCAAGCCCCTGGCCGGCCTGCGGCGGGCCCAGACGACGACCGGCTGCGTTGGAGATTGACCTGGATACAACACCGGTATCCAGGTCAATCTCCGCCTTGCCGGACCGCCGTCTGGACTCCGCCTCGGCTCGACCGAGGACGTTGACACACGCCCTAGGACACTGCCCGATGCCGTTCACCGGCTGGTTCGGTGAGGCCGACGACGAGCAGCAGGTACGCGGTCAACTCGGCCATCGCCGTGAGCGCCGGCATCGGTTGCGGCATGGACAGCGTGGGCGTGACGGCATCCCAGAAGAACCCGACGTTGTCGCTCCACAGGTGCAGGGGCATCGGGACCACGGCGATGCCGCTGTCCATCAGTGGCAGCGCCATGAGGGCCAGCAGCGCCGCGCCGGTCGAGGCGAGCCGCCGACCGTGGCCGAGAAGCGCCGAGGCGAGTGCCAGCGCGGCGATTCCGAGAACCAGGGGCGGCAGGACCGCCATGCTCACGGCCGTCGTCAGATCGGCCACGTCGGTGTCGCTCGCTCGCGGAGGTTCAGCAGCGGCGGTAAGCCAGGTGGCGACAACGCGCACGGCGGCGTACCCGATGACCAGCGCTGCCCCCACGACGGCCGGCACCGCCGTCCGCCAACGCCAACCACCGCGGCGAAACGCGACGAGCAGCACCAGGACCACGGTCAACGAAGCCCAACAGAGGGAGAGGCCGGACTCGAACGCGGACGGTGTCTCCGGGGCCGGGCCCGGCGTGAGCATCTGCACGCCGTAGCCAGCGCTGTCCCGAGCGGTCGGCATCGTCCGGACCGCGTCGGCGAGCAGGATCGCGAGGGATACGCCCAGCGCCCAGCGGGAGACCGGCGATCGGCTGACCATGGCGTGGGCAAGGAGCAGACCGACGCTCAGCACCTCGGCGTAACGCCAGATCGGACGGGCCGTCAGGACGCCTGCGACATGGACGGCGGCGCACACCGCCGCGGCGGACAGGAGGAACAGCCGAGGACGCACGGGCGCATCCTGCCACGAGCCGCGTGAGCCGCCGCTGCGCGCCAGCGACCTGGGTGCCGGTCAAGCAGAGGCCTCGATTTCGCGGTTCAGGGGTGAGTGGGGTGTTCGTGATCGGCGTGGCCTGCCGGTTCGAGCTGGAACGTGGAGTGTTCGACGTCGAAGTGCCCGGCCAGGCAGGTCTGCAGGGCGTCGAGTAGTTGTGGGGCGTGGCCGTCGTGGAAGCAGGAGTCGTCGACGACGACGTGCGCGGTGAGGACGGGCAGGCCCGAGGTCACGGTGTGTACGTGCAGGTCGTGCACGCCAAGGACGTGGTCGACGTCGGTGATGTGCTGGCGGATCTGTTCGAGGTCGGCCTCCGCCGGGGCGGCTTCGAGCAGGATGTTGACCGCGTCGCGCAACAGCCGCAGCGCACGGGGGGCGATGACGAGGCCGATGAGTAGGGACACCATCGCGTCGGCGCGGGTGAAGCCGGTCAGCGCGATGACCGCGGCGGCGGCGAGGACGCCGACGGAGGTGGCGGTGTCGGTGGCGACCTCGAGGAACGCGCCGCGCATGTTGAGGCTCGCGTCGCGGGCCCGGTAGAGCAACGCCACCCCGACGAGGTTGCCGACCAGACCGATCGCGGCGAAGACGGCCATGCCACCGGGTCGCACGTCGACCGGTTCGAACAGACGCCGGACGCCCTCGACGAAGACGTAGACGCCCATCCCGGCCAGGATCAGGCCGTTGACGGCGGCGGCGAGGATCTCCGCGCGCGCCCAGCCGAAGGTGCGCCGCCCGGTCGCCGGGCGGGCGGAGAGCATGGCCGCGCCGAGAGCGAGGGCGACACCGCCGGCGTCGGCCAGCACATGACCGGCGTCGGCGAGCAGCGCGAGGCTGTCGGTGAGGACCGCACCGACGACCTCAACCGCGAAGATCACCAACGACACCAGGAGTACGCCGGCCAGGGCTCGGCGGTGCCGCCCGGTCGCCGTCACCTGGTGGCTGTGGCCGTGGTCGTGGCCCATCAGTGGGTCTCCCTCGCCGCTCCGGCACCGTCGCGCCGGCCGATCAGATCGGAAATCATGCTCACATGCGCATACTAAGATGATTGGTTCGCGCCACGTCAAGACTCGTGACCAAATAGTTCAGCATTTTGTTTATTCAGCGGACGATGTACTGTTGCGTGGTGGAGACTCTGACGCACGGGCAGGTCCTGGCCCGCTTCGGTCACGCCCTGTCCGACCCGGTCCGCGCCCGCCTCCTGCTCGCCCTGCGCGAGGGGCCCGGCTACCCCGCGGACCTCGCCGACCTGCTGGGCACGAGTCGGCAGAACCTGTCCAACCACCTGGCGTGCCTGCGGGGCTGCGGCCTCGTCGTCGCGGTGCCAGAAGGCCGGCGCAGCCGCTACGAACTGGCTGACGCCCGACTCGTGCACGCCCTCGGAGACCTCCTCGGCCTGGTCCTGGCCGTCGACCCGGCCGCCTGCCCCGCCGCCGAGTCCGAGGGGTGCTGCTGATGGGCACGCCCCTGCCGTTGGTGTCGCTCGGCCCGTCACCGGCCCGACAGTCGGTCTTGATTCGGCGGGTGCGCCTGTTCGTCGCGGCGACGATCACCTACAACGTCGTCGAGGCGATCGTGGCGATCACCGCCGGCAGGATGGCCTCCTCGACCGCGCTGATCGGGTTCGGCCTCGACTCCGTCATCGAGGTGGCCTCCGCCGCCGCCGTCGCCTGGCAGTTCTCCGGACCCGACCACGAACGCCGCGAACGCGCCGCGCTACGCGTCATCGCGTTGTCGTTCTTCGCCCTCGCCGCGTACGTGACCGTCGAATCGGTGCGCGCGCTCGTCGGAGCGGACCGCGCGGAGCACACCACGATCGGCCTGGTCCTGGCCGCGGTGTCCCTGGCGGTGATGCCAGTCCTGTCGGCGGCGCAACGCCACGCCGGACACGAACTCGGCTCGGCGTCGGCCGTCGCGGACTCCAAACAGACCCTGCTCTGCACGTACCTCTCGGCGGTGCTGTTGGTCGGGCTCGCGGTCAACTCGCTGTTCGGCTGGTGGTGGGCCGACCCCGCCGCCGCCCTGATCATCGCTGCGGTCGCGGTGAAGGAAGGCCGCGAAGCCTGGCGCGGCGACACCTGCTGCGCCCCCGGCGCTGCCCTGCGCTCCCCCGCAGGCGGCGACGCCAGCGGGTGCTGCACCACCGACAGTCGCTGAGCGGACCTCCAGGAGGACCGCGTACCGGGGCGGCGACGCCGGCGGGTGCGGTGCCGTCAGGTGCCGGTCATCCCTCGGCGGTGGGTCGGCTGTGCACCACCAACTCGTCGATCTCCAGCCGGCCGACCCGCAACTCGCGCACGACGGCCCGGCGGATCGCCAGCCGCCCGATGGCCAGCGCCCCCACGGCCACGGCCCCGACCGCCAGCGCCCCCACGGCGAGGCCACCCAACGACGCCGCCCCCGCGGCCCGCGCACCCGTCGCCACCGCGCCGTCGGCGCGCGTCCCGGTCAACCGCATCAGGCGTACGTCTCGCTTCATCCCCCCATTGTCCGCGTATCGCCGGCCGCCCGCTGCCCACCCCGAGGCCCTGTCCCCCGTACCGTCCGCTCTGTTCACCTCCCGCTGCCGGGTGACCATCGGAGGCGCGCATCTAGGACGTCAGCTGCTGGGTCAGCCGGTCCAGGCCGCCCCTGATCAGCTGCCCGTACTGGTCGTCGCCGAGCGCGCCGATCCCCGCCCGTGCCCGCTCGACGTATTCGCGGGCCCGGTCGAGATCGCCGAGCCTGCGGTGGCACTCGGCCAGGCTGAGGTGCAACGACGGATACAGACCCGCCACCGACATCGGCACCCCAGCCTGCGCCAAGCGGGCATCGGTGAGCAGGTCGGCCGCCGCCAGCGCTCGCTCATCCCAGATCAGCTCCTGCTCGACGTCGTCCTGCACGTCGGCCATCGAGTGTGCGAGGACGCAGACGTGCAGAGGATCGCCGCGGTCCCCGCCGATCTCGTCCCAGATCTGCGTGAACAGGTCGCGGGCAGCCGCACGCTGGCCCTGATGATGATGCAGCTGCACAGCGTGGTTGATCCGGGTCAGCGTCGCCTCGAAGGCCGACGGCTGCTCCTGCACAGCTTCGTCTCGCGACGAGGGGGTGGATCCGCGCGGCTCACCCACGCTCGCTCCCCACCGCCGGATCCGCGGCGGCCCGCGGGAAGCGTGCCACGAACGTGCGGTACACCGGTGTTCCCGGCACGGTGTCGCGGATGGCGAACACCACGTGGTCGAAGCGGTCGACCTCGCGCAGCGCGTAGGCGAAGGCGTCGGCGACCGTAGCGGGATCGTTGCGGAACACGCCACACCCCCACGCGCCCAACACCAACGTCCGACGTCCGTGCGCGGCCGCGACCTCCAGCACCCGGCGGGCACGCCGGGCCAGCACCGCCGGCACGCCCGCGGCGTGTTCGGGCTGCTCGCGCAGGATCGCGCCCAGGTTCGGCGCCGCGGCGGTCAGGAACGACGTGGTGTACGGCTGGTCGAGCAGATCGCCCTCGTCGTCCCGGAACACCGGCACGTCCGGGGAGAAGATGACGCGGTCGCTGTACCGCAGGTCCCGCTGGTCGCGGTGGAACGCGTAGAACTCCGGGGCGGCACGGAGACACGCGTACAACGCCGAGGAGCGGGCGATGCTCTCCTCCTGCGCCTGCGCTCCACTCAAGAAGCCGCCACCCGGGCTCCTCGCCGAGGCGAACACCAGACAGGCCGCTCCGGGCGCCAGTCGACGGGCTGCCTGCAACGTCGACTCGTCCGTCACCTCCACCCTGCCTCCGCCGGGCTTCGCGTCGCCCGCCGCGGGCACCTCGTCTGGCAGGTGCAGACGAGTGCCGGCGACCGCGGCACGGACATCCTCGCCAACGTCGACCTCGGCACCGGCGCCAGTGCGATAGCGCCCCGAGTCAGCGATGGCGACAGTCTGCCGGGCAATCTCGCGGAGACGGTCGCTCACCCGGCGTACCCGTCCGTGCTGCGACCCTCGATCGTCACAAGCACCACGTTAGGCAGTCCCGCCCCGGCCGGCAACCAGGCCGAAATATCGGTGTCACCGGGGCGGGGCGGTGGCTAACGTACGCGGATGAGCACTGTTCCGATTGCCGGGCTGCGGCTGCGGTTCCACACCGACCCGGGCGAGTTCCTGGCCGCTGCGGGTGACTACCTGGGCGCCGATCCGGTCGTCAGCACGGTCGTGACCACGATCGCGCACCGGGTGCTGTCGCAACGGGCCGAGGGGATCGGACAGCCGGACCGCAACTGGTGGCTCGTGGTCAGCGACGACTCCGGCACGGTGGTCGGTGCCGGGATGCGCACCGCGCCGTACGCTCCCTACCCGCCATTCCTGCTGCCCATGCCCGACGAGGCGGCCGTCGCGCTGGCCCACGTGTTGCACCAGCGCGAGGAGGAGGTCCTCGGGGTCAACGGGGCCCTGCCCGCCGCTGACCTGTGCGCCGCCGAGCTGACCCGGCTCGGCGGGGGTCGAGTCCAGGTCACCCAGCACACCCGGCTGCACGAGCTCGGCGAGCTGGCGTGGCCGCCGCCGGTGCCGGGCGGCCTGGTGGTCGCGACCGAGGCCGACGTGGCACTGGTCACCGAGTGGTGCGCCGCGTTCGTGGGCGACGCCGACGAACAGGCGGGCCGTCCGCGCGGTACCAGCGCGCACGAAGTGCCCGACCAGGCCGAGCTGCTGCGCCGGATCCAGGGTGGACGGCTGTGGTTCTGGGTCGACGAGACTGGGGAGCCCGTGCACCTCACCGGGGCCAACCCGCCGTCGTTCGGGGTGGCCCGGTTGGGCCCGGTGTACACGCCGCCGGCCCAGCGCGGGCGTGGTTGGGCCAGCAACGCGGTTGCCGAGGTTTCCCGACAAATCCAGGCCGAGGGCGCGCGGGTCTGCCTGTTCACCGACCAGGCCAACCCGACCTCCAACAAGCTCTACGCCGCCCTCGGCTACCGGCCGGTCGTCGACATGGCCAACCTGATCATCGTCCGCTGACGCGGCATGCACCGCGACAGCCTCCGACAGCGGCAGCCGGCCGACAGCATGGGACGGTCAGCAGTCACAGTTCTCCGAACGTGTCGTGCACAGCGAGTTGGTCAAACCTGACCCGCGCGGTCCTCGGCGCGGCGTTCCCGCTGGTCCGCACCTTCAGAGTGGCTGTCGGGCCGGGAGTGTCCTCGACGATGACCACGTCCGGCACGTCGGCCGGCAGGTCGGCCGGCCATCCCGCGTCGTCGGTCGGCTCACTGGTCAAGAGGCGCGCGGGACGTCCACTCAGGCCCGTCTCGGTGGCCCGCACCGGCCGCCACCCCGTCGACGCCGGTCCGGTCGGCGCGGCCGTGCTCAGTGGGTGCTCAGCTGCCGTCGGATCGTCGGCAGCGCCTGGGCCGGTCACTTACCGAGCCACATGTGCAGCAGGTCTTCTTTGTCCACGACGCGACGCTCGGAGAGCTCCGCGAGCAACTCCAGGTGGACGGGGCCGTCGAAGATCTCGGCCCGCTCGGGACGCAGCGCCCCGCCGAGACCCAGGGCCGGGACGAAGCCGTAGATGGTGTCCGGGCCCACCGGGCCACGCAGTGCGCGTACCCGCTCGAACAACGGCTCCCTGTCGGCACCGTAAAGGTCGACACTGCGACGGTCCTGGCACATCAACAGCGCGTACAGCCGGTCATCGCGGCCGTCGTCGGACAGCGCGCGGTCGGAATGATCGGAAGGGATCACCCACCCGTGATGCGCACTGATCGTCAACCGCGAACCCGTCTGCTGCCCCCACACCTGCAGGTCGCCGAACGCACTGCGGCTCACCGCGACCCATCGTTCCGCTCTCGGCAGCTCGAGGCCGTCTGTCCATGCGTCGACCGCCGGCTGCCACACCTCCGGATCACACAACCAGAACGATCCGTTGCCAAAGCCGGCGAATCCGTACTCACGCCAACACGCCAGCAGCAGATCGGGCACGACACCGGCGAACTGAGTCAGCCGATCAGCGCGGACCGGAGCGGAACAGGTGGGAGGTCCCCAGATCTCAGCCAATTCCGCTACTTCACCATGCGCCATCGCGTTGCCTTTCCTCGTACCGCGAACCAACTGCCTGCCCGACCAGAACACCGCAGGTCCAGCGGGTCACGGGCAGCAGCCTACGGTGCCACGCGCGAGGGGCCGCGCGTCGAAGACGACGTGGCGTTTGGACTACCCTCGCGCCGTGGAGAGCACCGAGATTGACGCACCCATCGTCGGCGTCACCGTCTACCCGGACCGGGCCCGGGTCACCCGCCGGGGCAGCCCTCGGCTGGCCGCCGGCGAGCACCGGCTACGCGTCGCGCCACTCCCACTCGGCCTGCGGCGCGACTCCATCCGGGTCGGTGGGCGGGGCGCGGCCACGGTGCTCGGTGTGGACGTGACCACCTGGCGGCAGGCCCGCAGCGCCGACCCGCAGATCGTCGACCTCGAACAGCGACGCCGCGAGCTGAACGACGAGTTGGCCGAGGTCGCGGACGCGGACGCAATCGAGGAGCAGCGCGGGGAGTTCCTCACCCGGCTGGCCGAGCGAGCCGGTGGCACGTACGCCAGGGCGTTGGCCTCCGGCGACGCGGCGCCGACCGACGTGGCGGCCTTCAGTGACTCGGTGGCCGGTCAGCTGGCCGAGTCACGCGGCCGGCGGCGCGGGCTGTCTCGGCGGCGCACCGAGTTGGTCGCGGAGTTGGCCGCGGTCGAGCGCGACCTGAACGCGGCGCGTGGCAAGCGGACGCCGGACCGGTTGGCCGCCGAGGTGACGGTCTCGGTGGCGGCCGACGGCGCGGAGGTGGAACTGGAGTTGACCTATCTGGTCGACGGTGCGGTGTGGCGGCCCTCCTATGACCTGCGGCTGGTCGAGGACACGATGACCGTCACCTGGTTCGGGTTGGTCAGCCAGAGCACCGGAGAGGACTGGCCGGAGTGCGAGCTCCAGCTCTCGACCGCCCGGCCTGCGGCGACGACAGGCGTACCCGAATTGTCGCCCTGGTATCTCGACCGGCTTCGGCCGGTGCCGGTCGCGGGCGCGGCGGCGGCCATGCCGGTCGGGATGCCGCCCCCGGCACCGGGTGGGGCGCCGGCACCGTCCGCGGCGCCCCGGCAACGGTTGCAGGAGAGCGTCGCCCAGGTCGAGCAGGGCGTCAGCGCGGCCACCTATCGGCCGGCCCGGCCGGCGGCGGTGCCGGCCGACGGCAGCGCGCACCGCGCCACCATCGCCGTGCTGGAGCTGCCAACCCGACTGGACCATGTGACCGTGCCGGTCCGTGCCGCCGAGGCGCACCTGCGTGCGACGGTACGCAACACGTCGGAGCACACGATGCTGCCCGGTCCGGCGGCGGTCTTCCACGGCGCCGATTTCGTGGCGGCCACCGGGCTGCCGATGTGGGCGCCGGGCGAGGAGATCGAGCTGGGGCTCGGGGTCGACGACCGGTTGCGGGTGGAGCGGAAGCTGCACCGGCGCTCGGAGACCAGGGCCGCGCTCGGGTCGACGCGGCGGCGGGAGGTGGACTACCGGATCACCGTCGCCAACCACACGCCGCGGTCGGCGACCGTCGAGGTACGCGACCAGTTGCCGGTGTCCCGCGACGAGGCGGTGGTGGTGCGGGAGACGAACCTGGCACCGGCACCGGCGGAGCGTACGGAGCTGGGAGAGCTGGCCTGGCGGCTGTCGCTCGCACCGGGCGACAGCGCTGAGATCGCCGTCGGCTTCCGGGTGGAACTGGCCAAGGGGGTGGAGCTGACCGGCTGGCGGGAGTAGGCACCGCATCTCGTCGTCGGGCAGCGGACCGGTCAGGCGATGCCGTCCCAGGCGGAGCGCTGTGCGGTGTCGCCGCTGCCCAGGCGGTCCAACTCGGCGAGGTACACGGCCTGCATGCGGTCGTAGTGCCGGAGCAGCAGCATGACCTCCTCGTCGCCGTAGCCCTCGATGAGCCGCTCCGCCCGCTCGGCGAATCGTTCGTACGGTCGCCTCAACTCAGCGAGCCGCTCCGGCCGCAGGGTGACGATCACCCGCCGCCGGTCCGCCGGATCGCGCTCGGCCAGCACGTAGCCCGCCTGCTGGAGCCGGCGGAGCATGCTGGTCACCGCCCCGGTGGTGAGGTTGGTCCGCTCGGCGACCTGCCCCGCGGTGGCCGATCCGACATCCGCCAGGTAGTCCAGGCACTCCAGGTCGCTCACGGTGAGGCCCAGCCGCTCCGCGATGGCGTACCGGAACACCATGGACAGCCGCGACATCTCCTGCCCGGCGCGCATGAGGTCGGCGATCGCGGACGCCCGGACCGGCTGGTGGGACATGCCCGCAATCATGCCTCCGGGACGGTGACCCGGTGCAGTCGAGGTAACACGCGGGTCAGCACCCAGTGCGGTGCCGCCGCACCCCCGGTGAGGCGGCGCATCAACCCGGCGGCGGTGTCGACGGCGCGGAAGGCGTAGGACACCATCTCGTCCTGGTAGCTGGCGATCGCCTCCTGCACCGGCGCGCCGCTCGCCCGGGCCTCGACCAGCCGGTGGCCGAGCAGGGCGGCGTCGCGCAGCGCCGTGTTGCCGCCGTGGGCGCCGAACGGCGGCATGGCGTGCACGGCGTCGCCCATCAACGTCGCCCGGGGCACCGCCCACCGGCGCGGGCGCCGGCCGGTGGCGAAGAGGTTGAGCACCGTGGCGTCCAGTTCGGCGCTGTCGACCAGCCGCCGGATCAGCGGGTGAAAGTCCGTACCTCTCCGGGCGGCCAGTCTCCACAACGCCAGCAGGTCCCCGCGCACGTCGACGGGCACCTCCTCCTGCCGGAGCAGCAGTCCCCACATGACGTAGTCGTCGCCGGTGGGCGCATAGCTGCCCGGTGCCAGGCGCGCGAACGCCTCCGACGGGCTCTCGCCGAACCGCATGGAGGTGAAGAAGAAGGCGAGGCCCGGCCGGTCGGCGATGGCCAGGACCCCGCTGGAACGCAGCGCGTCCGGGATGACGCTCACGCCGTTGCGCCGCAGGGGCGACCGGCCGTAGATGCCCGCCATCGGGGTGTTCGCCGGGTCCGCGTCCGGCATGAGCTGCGCGCGCAGCGCCGAGCCGACGCCGTCCGCGCCCACGACGACGCTTGCCGTCGCGGCCCCGCCGTCGGAGAAGCGCAGCCGCGGCCTTGCCGGGTCGCCGCTGTCCACCGCGACGGCGTCCTTGCCGTAGTGGATGCGTCCGTCCAGCCCGGACTGCAGGATCGATCGCAGGGTCAGCCGGTCGACCTGGCGGGTCGCGTGCGGCTCGTCCTTGAAGGTGATGGTGAAGGCGTCCCGCAGCCGACTGTCGGTGAAGCGCAGGTGCCCGCCGGGCTCGTCACCGGTGGTCAGTGCCAGGTTGTACAGCGAGCGGGGCAGGCTCGCGCGCAGTGCTTCCAGCCCGTACCGGTCGAGAATGATCCGGTAGCCCTGCCGCCGGACGAAGGGGCCCGGGTCCCGCTCGTAGACGTGCACGTCGATGCCGGCACGCATCAGGTACTGGGCGAGGCAGAGGCCGGAGAGGCCGGCACCGGCGATTCGCCACTGAGAAGTCCGTCGATGCAACCATGCAGTTATCTTAATGACTAAGATGATTTGGGCAAGGCTGCCAGCAGCCTGCCGGCCGTCGTCGGGGTGCCCGCACACCGGACGGCACATCGGCAGCGATCGAGGGCGCGGATGAGCTGTCGACGGCAGCGGGGACGGTCCGGTCTGGACCGCCCCCGCCGGGAATCATTCGGAGATGACGAACTGGGCGGTGCTTGTGGTGTCGTAGTTGACGCCGTTCTTCTCGGCGTGGTGGGTGCAGTTGACCGTGACCGTGCGGGACTGGACGGGAACGCCGGTGACCGGGACGGTCGGAGACCAGAAGGTCACGTCGACGAGGGCGCCGTTGTTCTCGGAGTCATAGTCGTGGGTGGCGTAGCTGAGCACGGTGGCGGAGCACCTGACGTTTATGTAGTTGGCGTCCACCCGGTCGTTGCCCCAGGTGGCGAGCCGGGAGTAGCCGCGGACCTTGATGCCACCCACACGCAGTGGCCAGCTTCCCTCGTGGCCGGTGTCTTCCAGTTGGATGACGCCCTGCAGGTTGTAGGCCGGGGTGGGTGGGGTGCCGCCGCCACCGCCACCGCCACCCTCACCGCCACCGCCACACTCCGAATCGACGGGGCATTCGGGGACCCACGCCTGCGCCGGCATGGCGGTCACGCCGCTGAACGCGAAGCAGGCCAGCAGGGCGACCCCCAGCGTGGAAGCGCGTCTAAGCACGTCATCTCCTGTCAGCAGACGCCCGGGCAGGTCACCCAGGGCGTTCGATTGGACGCGTAGAGTATGGCCACGGTTTTGGGGAGCGCGAAAGGCATTGCGCGCTACGGCGCGACAGGACTGTCCCTTGTTCGCTCATCGGATGTCGTCGGCCCTGCCCCTGCCAGTCGACAGGATCTCGACACACCCTCGATCGGTGTGCGGCGTCATCCTTTGCCGGAAACGGCGTCAGCCGATTTACGCATTGCTGGATCGACGTGCATCGCGCGGTGGGCGGAATGGCCTGAGGTGGTTGGACGATCCGGCTCACTCTGGGGGCGGGCTCGGGACAGGGGGTGGTCGAGCGTCGCGCGGAGCGGGCCCAATCGATGTGTTCAGCTCGGTCGATCGGGCTGGCCGGCAAGCTCGCGGGCGTCGGTGATCAGGGCACTGGCATCATCGGGTTGGGCAGGGACGAAGCGGCGGGTGCCCACCTCGGGTTCCGGAGCGAGGAACCGATCGAGTACGACTGACGAGCTGGCCCCGGCGCGGAAGCAGTTGGCCGCACCACGACAACGCCTGAATTGAGGACCAATGCCCGGACTCGCCGAACGCCTGGCCGACCTCGCCAGTGGCGTGATGCTGGACGACGCCCACGTCACCGGCCTCAGCCACCTCTCCCCCGAGTTCGTCCGGATGACGCTGTCGGCCGAGGCGTTCCGAAAGGCGACCTGGGTGCCCGGAGCGAAACTCCAGCTCCGCCCGCGACGCGGTTCGATGAGCCTGCGCACCTACACACCAACGAGTTGGGACGCCGACCGGGGTGTGACGGAGCTGGTCGCGTACACGCACGGAAACGGTCCGGCGGCGCAGTGGTTCGAGCGGGTGACAGAGGGCCAGACCTGTGCGGTCTTCGGGCCACGGCGCTCCATCGACCTGCGCGAGGCCGCCGGTCCCGTGCTCTTCGTCGGGGACGAGACGAGCGTGGCGCTCGCCCACGCGTTGCGCACCATTCCCGCCGAGACGTCGTATGTCTTCGAGGCACGCGATCCGCTCGCGCTCACCGACGTACTCGCCCAACTGGGGATCACCGAACGAGTGGCGGTCGTCCCGAAGGCCGCCGACCGGGTCGAGCTTCTTCAGCACGGCCACACGGCGGCCGTCCAGGCGCCGTACACCCTCATCGTCACCGGCGACGCGGCGACGGTGCACGCGGTGCGGCGGGACAGCCGTGGGTGGGAGCGGAAACCCCGGCGGGTCATGGGCAAGGCATATTGGGCCGAGGGCCGCACCGGCCTCGACTGATCCGCGCGGGCACCACTACTGGCCAGGGCTGCGACGGTGTTCTTCGATTGTGGAGATGTGCCGCTCGGCCCAGGCCCGGACCACCGCCAGCGGGGCGTCCAGGGAGAGCCCCAGGCTGGTGAGCGCGTAGTGGACGCGCGGCGGCACGCTCGCCTCGACGCGGCGGGTGACCAGGCCGTCGCGGCACAGGCTCTGCAGCGTCTGCGACAGCATCTTGTTCGACACCCCGGGTGCGCGGCGACGCAGCTCCGCGAACCCGAGCTCGGCCGGATGGTTCTCCGCCAGCACCTTGATCAGCATCGACGTCCACTTGTCGCCGATCCGGTCGAGCAGTTGCCGGGTCGGGCAGTCCGGGCTGAAGAGGTCCCCGGTTACTCCGGGCTCACCGGGTGGCGCGAAAGTGCCCTCTTGCCAGGTCATCAGGCATCTCCCATGGTATGCAGGTAACCAATGGTAACCGCCGGGAGATCAGACATGGAATTGCGCAGAATCCGGACAAACGGCACGGAGTTGAACGTCGCCCTGGACGGCGAGGGCCCGCCGGTGCTGCTGATGCACGGCTGGCCGCACACCTGGCAGGTCTG
This sequence comes from Micromonospora sp. NPDC049101, assembly GCF_040648675.1. Taxonomy (NCBI): domain Bacteria; kingdom Bacillati; phylum Actinomycetota; class Actinomycetes; order Micromonosporales; family Micromonosporaceae; genus Micromonospora; species Micromonospora sp. NPDC049101. Next base: position 53,912 of record NZ_JBEZED010000033.1, read on the forward strand.
GCGCGAGGTGCTGCCGTTGCTGGGTGGGCGGCGCCGCGTCATCGCACCGGACCTGCGCGGGCTCGGCGACAGCGCTCGCGCGGCGGACGGGTTCGACGCGGCGACCGGTGCCGGTGACATGCTCGGCCTGCTCGACGCGCTGGGGGTCGAGCAGGCCGAGGTCGTGGCCCTGGACGCGGGCGTGCCCGCCGCTTTCCTGCTCGGCGCCCTGCACCCGGCCCGGGTACGCCGCCTGGTGCTGATGGAGGCGACGCTGCCCGGCCTGCCTGGTGGCTTCCCGGCACCACCGTGGTGGTTCGGCTTCCACACGGCCCCCGGGCTGGCCGAGACGGTGCTCGAAGGCCACGAGGCCGAATACCTCGACTTCTTCCTGCTGGCCGGCACCTTCGAGCGCCGGGGGGTGCCCCCGGAGATCAGGGACGCATTCGTCAGCGCGTACACCGGTCGTGCGGCGCTGCGCTGCGGCTTCGGCTACTACCGCGCCGCCGAGCAGAACGCGGCGGCGATCTCCACGGCGGGCCGGCTGACCACGCCCACCCTGGCGGTCGGCGGCAACACCGTCGGCGACCTGCTCTACCGACAGCTCACCCCCATCGCCGACGACCTTTCCGGTGAGCTGATTCCGCACAGCGGCCACATCGTGCCACTGGACCGCCCGGACGCCGTCGCACAGTTGCTCCGCGTCGACTCCGCCACGTCCCGTTAGGGCCCGTGTCAAAGCCCCTGGCCGGCCTGCGGCGGGCCCAGACGACGACCGGCCGGGTCGGTCAGTTCCCGGCGCTTGTGAAGTTCAGGACGTCGATCCGGCTGCCGCCCCTGTGGGGTGCGAACACGCTGGCGATGTTGTTGGACTTCAGCAGGCGGTGGTCGAGCAGCGGATCCGAGGTGAAGTTCGCCGTGGACCGGTAGCGGACGGCCCAGTCCGACCAACCCGAGGCCCGGGACGCGGTGGCGATCTGCAGCACACCCGTGTTCGACGCGGCGCTGACCACGAAGAGGTTGTCCTGGGAGTCGACGCCGATGTCACCGCGGCTGACGCCCGCCTGGTAGCCGAGGATTCGCTGGCTCCACTGGCCGGTCGCCGCCGCACGCCAGTAGTGCACGAGCACGGCGCTGGTGCGGGCGTTGGTGAAGACGGCGTCACTGGGCGCCGACGGCGGCAGGTGGGAGGCCAGGACGTGCACGTTCCCCGCCGAGTCCACCGTCTGCGATTCCTGGTTCATCAGGCCGCGGTTCTGCCCGATGGTCCAGAACCGTGCCGCGGCGGTGGTCGTCGAGATCGGACTGGAGTCGGCGGTGCCGATCAGCGCACCCGACCCACTGCGCCACGTTCGGCCGCGGTCCGCGCTGTACGCGTAGAAGAGATCGTGGTTGCTACTCGCGTCGAAGGTCTCCCGGACGGTCCAGGTCAGGTGCAGCAGACCCTGCGCGTCGTACTGGAAGCCGAACAGATAGGCGTTGTTGCCGAGCGTGGTGCCGTTCATGATCTTGCCGACGAAACTCCACGCACCGGCCCGATATTCGAACAGGACCTGGTTGCCGTTGCCACTCTCCCCCGTCCGGATCGTCAGTTGCAGGTTGCCGTCGGGCATGGTGGTGAACTGGGGATAGGTCATGACGGCCATGTCGCGCCCGGCGAGGCTGTTCTGCACGGCGCCGAAGATGCCCGGTGACCAGGTGGCGGTGTCCGGCGCGGTGGCGATGCCGGCCACCGACTTGCGGTAGCGGAAACGCTGCGAGTGCATGTCGAACGAGAGGTGGATGCTTCCGTCCACGTGGGAGAGCCCGATGCTGATCACGTTGTGTGAATCGGTGGTGGTGGTGCGATAGTCCGTCAGTCGGATGGTCTGCCAGGTGCCGTTCGTCGGACGCCGGGAGACGTTGACGTAGCCCTGGGCGTCCCAGAACGCCGCGTACTGCCACCGGCGGTGCGAGACGATGCCGTCCTGCTGGAACGATTCGCCGTTCATCAGGCCCGTGTAGCTCTCCGCGGTGCGGCCCTGGGTGGTCAGCGTGGTCGTGGTCGGCGCATTCACCGTCGGCGACGCCGCCGAGGCCGCCGAGCCGCTGGTGGTGACCAGCAGGAGCCCGGCCAGCGCCACGCCCACCCGGTACCGCTGCACAACCGTCATCGAAGATCCTCTCTCGGCTGGGGCTGGTGACCATCATCGCGGCGATGCGGCCATCGCGCTGCCCGCGCCGAGGGCGTGGTGCCGACGGCGCGTCCGCGGCCATGTCGCGGTCGATCGGTGTTCGTGGAAGGGATCGCTGTGGTGGTGGACACGAAGCCGCTACTTCGTCGTCTCTTCCGGCCGGTGCGACGTAGCGTTGAGGGCTGCCCAGGGCGGGTCCGCATGCCGCATGCCTGGTTGACGCCGATCCCTGAGACGAAGATGGTGAACGCCGGGTGCCCGTGACGAGTGAACTCCAGGTGGTTGCGCTACCGCCGACAGCTGCCGCACCGAGGATCCCCGCGGTGTTCCGATCCTCCCCGGCGGCGGCCCGCCGCACGCTCGTCGACATTCTCGACGACTCCGTGCACACGCACGCCGAGGCTCTCGCACTCGACAACGGTGCCACGGCACTGACGTACCGCGACCTGGCCGACGAGGTCGAGGCCGTCCGGCGGTCGCTGGCCGGGCACGGCATCGGTGTCGGCGACCGCGTGGGTGTCCGGATCTCCTCCGGTACGGCCGAGCTGTACCTGGCGATCCTCGGCGTTCTCGCGGCGGGCGCGGCCTACGTACCGGTAGACGCGGACGATCCGGAGGAACGCGTCGAGCTCGTCTTCGCCGAGGCGGGAGTGGCGGCGGTGCTCGGGGACGGGCTGGCGGTGTCGGTGCGGCGTACCCCCGGGGGTCGGATCGCCCGGCCCGACCCGGGCGACGACGCCTGGATCATCTTCACCTCCGGCTCGACCGGCACCCCGAAGGGGGTGGCGGTCAGCCACGGCGCGGCGGCGGCCTTTGTCGACGCCGAGGCCCGGTTGTTCCTCGCCGACGAGGCCAGCGAGGCGATCGGCCCGCAGGACCGGGTCCTGGCCGGGCTGTCGGTGGCGTTCGACGCGTCCTGCGAGGAGATGTGGCTGGCGTGGCGGCACGGTGCCTGTCTGGTGCCGGCCGCGCGGTCGCTCGTCCGCAGCGGTGTCGACCTCGGGCCGTGGTTGGCCGAGCAGCGCATCTCGGTGGTGTCGACGGTGCCGACGCTCGCCGCGCTGTGGCCGGTCGAGGCGCTGGAGGAGGTCCGGCTGCTGATCTTCGGTGGTGAGGCCTGCCCACCGGAGCTGGCACAGCGCCTCGCCGTCGAGGGCCGCGAGGTCTGGAACACCTACGGGCCGACCGAGGCGACAGTGGTGGCCTGCGCCGCGCGGATGACCGGCGAGGGGCCGGTCCGGATCGGGCTGCCGCTGGCCGGCTGGGACCTCGCGGTGGTCGACGCCTCGGGCGCTCCGGTCGCGATGGGTGCGACCGGCGAGCTGGTGATCGGCGGGGTGGGGCTCGCCCGCTACCTGGACGCGGGCAAGGACGCCGAGAAGTTCGCGGCGCTGCCCGCGCTCGGCTGGCAGCGGGCGTACCGCAGCGGTGACATCGTCCGGGCGGAGCCCGAGGGGCTCCTGTTCGTCGGCCGCGGTGACGAACAGGTGAAGCTCGGCGGACGCCGGATCGAGCTGGGTGAGATCGACGCCGCGCTGCAGGCGCTGCCCGACGTCGCCGGTGCCGCCGCGGCGGTGCGGCGCACCGCCGCGGGCAACCAACTGCTGGTGGGGTACGTGGTTCCGCACGACGGCGTCACGTTCGATGCCGCGACGGCGGCGCTGCGGATCCGTGAGCAGTTGCCGGCCGCGCTCGTGCCGCTGCTGGCCGTGGTGGAGGCGCTGCCGACCCGAACATCGGGCAAGGTGGATCGGGCCGCGCTGCCGTGGCCGCTGGCCACCGGGCAGGACACCGCAGGCGAGCTGACCGCGACCGAGGAGTGGCTCGCCCGCGGTTGGGCGGAAATCCTCGGCGTACGCCCCACCGAGGCGGACGCGGACTTCTTCACCCACGGCGGCGGCAGCCTGAACGCGGCGCAACTGGTGGCCTGGATCCGGCGCCGGCACCCCCGGGTCTCGGTGGCGGACATCTACCTCCACCCGAAACTGTCGCGGCTCGCGACGATGCTCGACGCGCTCGACAGCACAGCGGCGACACGCCGGGAGGTCCGGCCGACGCCGAGGCGCGCGGGGCTGATCCAGGCCGCGCTGATGGTGCCGATGCTCGCGCTGGTCGGGCTGCGCTGGCTGACCGTCCTGGCCGCCCTCGGCAACCTGCTCACCCTGCTCACGCCGGCACCGTGGGCGCCTGCCGTGTCCTGGTGGTGGGTGGCGCTGGGCTGGCTTCTGCTGTTCAGCCCGCTGGGCCGGATCGCCCTGGCCGCCGCGGGAGCGCGGCTGCTGCTGCGCGGGGTACGCCCCGGCAGCTACCCGCGCGGCGGCGGCGTGCACCTGCGGCTGTGGGCCGCCGAACGCCTCGCCGAGCTGACCGGCGCCACGAGCGTCGCCGGAGCCTCCTGGATGATCACGTATGCCCGGGCGCTCGGCGCGTCCATCGCTCCCGACGTCGACCTGCACTCCGCACCGCCGGTCACCGGCCTGCTGAAACTGGGCCGCGGCGCGGCGATCGAGCCAGAGGTCGATCTGACCGGCCACTGGGTCGACGGCGACGTCGTCCATGTCGGCAGGGTCCGCGTCGGCGCGGGTGCCCGGGTGGGTTCCCGCAGCACCCTGATGCCCGGCGCCCGCGTCGGCAAGGGCGCGCGCATCGCCGCCGGCTCGACAGTGACCGGCGCCGTACCGGCGAATCAGCGCTGGGCCGGCTCACCTGCCACCCCCGCTGCCAAGGATCCCGCCGAGTGGCCCGGTCAGCGGCCGGTGCGAACGCGACTGCGGTCTCGCGGTTGGCCGATCGCGTACGCGCTGACCGCCCAACTGCTGGGGCTGCTGCCGGTTGTGGCCGCCCTGCCGGCGCTCGCCCTGCTCGGCTGGACGCTCGCCGTCCGGCCCACTGTCGGCGCGGTGCTGGCCGCCGTCGCGGTGGCGACCGTCGCCTACCTGGTGGGCTATGCGCTGCTGGTGCTCGGGGCGGTGCGGGCGCTCAGCATCGGCCTGCGCGCCGGCTACCACCAGGTGCAGGGTCGGGTGGCGTGGCAGGTGTGGACGACCGAACGGCTGATGGGGATGGCGCGGGTCGGGCTGTTCCCGCTCTACGCCAGCCTCTTCACGCCGGTGTGGTTGCGGCTGCTGGGCGCCAGGGTCGGGCGCGGGGTGGAGGCGTCCACGGTGCTCGCACTGCCGGCGATGACCACCGTCGCCGACGGGGCCTTCCTGGCCGACGACACCATGGTCGCGACCTACGAGCTGAGCCACGGATGGCTGCGGGTCGCCCCGGCCCGCATCGGTAAGCAGGCCTTCCTCGGCAACTCGGGGATGGCGGCACCCGGGCGTTCGGTGCCCAAGCGCGGGCTTGTCGGCGTGTTGTCGTCGGCGCCGTTCAAGGCGAAGAAGGGCTCCTCGTGGCTCGGCGCGCCGCCGATGCCGCTGCGTCGGACCGTGGAAGCGGCCGACACCAGCCGCACCTTCGACCCGCCGCTGCGCCTGAAGCTGGCCCGGGCCGCGATCGAGCTGTGCCGGATCGTCCCGGTGATGTGCGCCGGTGCCCTGGCGGTCGGCGTCCTGGCCGTACTCGCGATCGTCTGGCGGGCCGGCGGGTGGTGGGCGGCGGCGCTCGCCGCCGGGCCGGTGCTGCTCGGCGCGGCGATCACCGCCGCCGCCATCGCGACGGCCGCGAAGTGGCTGCTGGTCGGACGCTTCCGGGTCGCCGAGCGCGCGCTGTGGACCTCCTTCGTCTGGCGCAACGAACTCGCGGACACGTTCGTCGAGGTCCTCGCCGCGCCGTGGCTGGTCCGCTTCGCGACCGGCACGCCACTGCTCGCGGCGTGGCTGCGCACGCTCGGCGCGAAGATCGGCCGGGGCGTGTGGCTGGAGACCTACTGGCTGCCCGAGTACGACCTGGTGCGCCTCGGCGACGGCGCGACCGTGAACCGCGGTTGTGTGGTGCAGACCCACCTGTTCCATGATCGTGTGATGAGCATGGACGAGGTGACACTTGGCGCGGGAGCCGCGCTGGGCCCGCACGGCATCGTCCTGCCGGGTGCGAGCATCGGGGCGCGGACCACCGTCGGGCCCGGTTCGCTGGTGACCCGCGGCGACGCCGTGCCGTGCGACAGCCGATGGTTGGGTAACCCGATCACCACCTGGCCGGCGCCAGCGGCACGGTCGGCATGAATCCGAAGGCGGCGTCGGCGTCGAGCGGCGCGACACCCGGCGCCGGTCGCTCCGGCGACTCCTACCTGCCCGAGCACGGCAACGGCGGCTACCGGGTGCGGCACTACGACCTCGACCTGGACTACCGGGTCGTGTCCAACCGCCTCGCTGGCCGGGCGGACCTCACCGCGGTGGCCGGGCAGTCGTTGTCGCGGTTCACCCTCGATCTCGGTCGGTTGCGCGTCCAGGACGTCCGGGTCGACGGGCGCCCGGCGAAGTACCTGCACCGCCCGGACAAACTGCAGATCAAACCCGAGCGGCCGATCGGCGCCGGGGACACCTTCCGGGTGGAGATCCGGTACGCGGGAAAGCCGGTGCCCATCGCCGGCCGCTGGGGCACCCTCGGGTGGGAGGAACTCACCGACGGGGTGCTGGTGGCCAGCCAGCCGAACGGGTCGCCGTCCTGGTTCCCGTGCGACGACCAACCCGGCGCCAAGGCCACCTTCCGGGTGGCGGTCACGACCTCCTCCCCGTACACGGTGGTGGTGACAGGTGATCCCGTGCTCCAACGCCGGGCCGCGGGCGGCACGACGTGGGTATACGAGCGGCGCGAGCCCACCTCGCCGTACCTGATGAGTGTCCAGATCGGCCGCTACGAGCTGGTGGACCTGGCGGTCGGTGCGGTGCTGCAGCGCGCCGCGATCCCGCCCGCGCTGCGCCGGAACGCCGCCCACGACTTCGGCCGGCACGGCCAGATCATGTCGGCGCTACAGCGGCTCTTCGGGCCGTACCCCTTCACGCAGTATGTCGTCGTGGTCGCCGACGACGACCTCGACGATCCGGTCGAGGCGCAGGGCATGGCGGTCTTCGGGCGAAACCACGTCGACGGGCGGCGCACCCACGAGCGGCTGGTGGTGCACGAGCTGGCCCACCAGTGGTTCGGCAACAGCCTCACGGTGGCCGACTGGCGGCACATCTGGCTCAACGAGGGCTTCGCCACGTACGCCGAGTGGTTGTGGTCCGGCGTCTGCGGCGAGTTGCCGACAGACGCCCTGGCCGCGCAGTGGCACGCGTGGGTCGCGGATCGCCCGCGGACCGTCATCGTGGCGGATCCCGGCGTCGACCGGATGTTCGACCCGCTTGTCTACAAGCGGGGTGCGCTCGCGGTGCACGCCCTGCGCAAGCGGGTCGGCGACGAGTCGTTCTTCGCGCTGCTGCGCGCCTGGGTCGCCGAGCACCAACACGCGACGGTGACGACCGAGCAGTTCCGGCTGCACGCCCAGCGCTTCGCCCGCGAGCCCCTGGACGGCCTGTTCGCCGCCTGGCTCGACAGCCCGACGCTGCCCCCGTTGCCCCGCTGACCACCGACACGCCTCAAGGGCGTGTGGCAAAGCCCCTGGCCGGGCCGAGGACTTTGCCACACGCCCTAAGGGTCACCGCACGGCCCGGGCGCGGTTTCCCTGTGGTCAGTCCGAGTTCACCGCGTCTCCCTACCTTGCCATCGGATCACCCTGGTCCTTCGTTCCTGACGAGATGAGGATTGATGGCAGTAAGCAAGCGGGTCGGCCTGGGTGCTGCGGTGGCCGCGCTGATCCTGACGCTGCCGGGCGCCGCGTCCGCGGCCGAGCAGAGCACGCGGCACCGGGCCGAGCTGATCAAATTCGCCATGCTGCCGGCGGCGACATTCGTTCCCGGTAGCGAACCGGCCGGCTCGTCGCTGGGCACTGCCCCGATCAACGGCATCATCCCGCCGTTCGCCGACCAACCGGTCCAGGGGTTCAGCGGCGTCCTCCGCAACAGCGACGGCACCTTCGACGTGTTGTCCGACAACGGTTTCGGCAACAAGGCCAACAGTGCCGACTTCCTGCTGCGTGTCCAACGGGTCGCGCCCGGCTTCGCCAGCGGCACCGTCGACGTGGTCGGCGGCATCAACCTGACCGACCCGTACGGCAAGGTTCCGTTCGCTCTCACCCGCGCCGACCGGGTGCTCACCGGTGCCGACTTCGACGTCGAGTCGATCACTCGGACGGCCGACGGCACGTACTGGATCGGTGACGAGTTCGGTCCGTACCTGCTGCACTTCGACCGCGCGGGCCGCCTCCTGCAGGCGCCGGTGCAACTGCCGGGCGTGTTCGCTCCCGAGAACCCGACCCGCGGCACGACCCCGGCCAACCTGTCCAGCAGCAAGGGCTTCGAGGGCATGGCCCAGTCACCGGACGGCGGCACGCTCTATCCGCTGCTCGAGGGCACTGTCGCGGGCGACCCGGCGGGCACCCTCCGGCTCAACGAGTTCGACGTCCGGACCAACACCTACACCGGTCGGCGCTGGACCTACGCGCTCGACGCCGCCGACCACGCGATCGGTGACGCGATCATGGTCGACCGCGACCGCTTCCTGATCATCGAACGGGACAACGGCCAGGGTGCGACGGCGAAGGTGAAGAGGATCTACCTGGCCGACAAGCGCGACCGGGACCGGGACGGGCGCCTCGACAAGACGCTCGTCGCCGACCTGATGGACATCGCCAACCCCCGGCACGTCGGCGGGTTCGGCAGCACCTTCACGTTCCCGTTCCAGACCATCGAGGACGTGGTGATCCTCGACGACCGCACGATCGCCGTCCTCAACGACAACAACTTCCCGTCCTCCTCGGGCCGCACGGCCGGTCAGGCGGACAACAACGAGTTCATCGTGATCAAGTTGGACCGCGGCCTGGACGCCGACAAGCGCGTCCTGCGTCGCTACTGACCCGGACCCCCAGGGGGTGGGTGGCCTGTTCCGCCGCCCACCCCGCACCGGGACACCAGCCAGCGCATCCGCCGACAGGGGCCTCGGCGTGCGGCCCGGCCGGCCGGGTCACCTCCCCCGGGCGGGAGGCGTCACCCCACCGCAGGCGCCGATCGTGCGCGCGGCCGCGGCCTGGACCTGGGGGGACGGATCGGACAACGCCGCGGTGGCCGTGGCCAGCAGCGTCGGCACGATCTGCCGGCAGCCGAGTACGGCCCGGACATAGAGGGCGCCCTGCAGCCGCCCGTCCTCCCAGATCCCCTCCTCGTCGCCGTCGCGAAGTGCCTCGGCCAGAGCGGCGTCCACGTCGAAGTCCGGCTCGGGCAGGTCCCGGTCCGTGCTGCTGCCCGCCTCGGCCACCGCGGCCAGGAAGTTGAGCAGTTCGGCGCGCAGGTCGGGATCGGTCACCCGCGGGTCGACGAGCAGCGCGGCCACGTCGAGGGCGGCCGGCGGGGTCGCGGTCCACGGCGTTCCCTGGTGGACGATCGCCGACCGTAGGTGCTTGATCGCCCTCGCGCGGGCCGCCGGGTCGTCGCCGGCGAGCGCCGCCAGATGGCCGGGGGTGTCCCCGGCGAGGCCGTAGGCGTGCAGCAGAGCGGCGTACTCGGTCACGCCTGGAAAATACCCGGCCGGCACCGCAACTGGCATCCGCGCACGCCGGTGAGCGGGAGTCTGGTCGGAGCCGCTCGGGCCGCCCCCTCCGGCGCGACACAGCGTCGTCGCCTGCTCGGCCGCCGTGTGTCGATGTCGCCGCGCGCCCGGTGCACACACCTGAGCGGCGAGTGGGGCGAGGGTCAGTGACCGGGCTGCGATCCGGCGGGCCGGAGACGGTCGCGGGCCACCAACTCGACGGTGAGGACGACGGCGACAGCCTCCACGGCAAGGAGCCCGACGAGGACCACCAACTGTGTCACCCCTGCGACGAGAGGGCTGCCTCCACCGAGCAGCACCCCGACGAAGGCGCCGGGCAGGGTCACCAGGCCCACCGTCCGGGTCTGGTCGAGCGCCGGGACCAACGCCTGTCCGGCCGCCGGACGGCACACCAGCAGCACCGCGTCGCGCGGCAGCAGGCCCAGGGCCAGGCCGGCCTGCACCTCACCACGCCGGCTGGTCAGCTCGTCAAGCGCACGACGACCCGCCAGCGACGTCGCGGTCATCGCCCCGCCGATCAGGATCCCCGCGACCGGGATGATCGCGATACCGCGCATCGGCACCAGGCCCGCCGACAGCAGCCCCGCCACCACCAGCATGCTGCCCGCGACAATCGGCGCACCCGCCCACCAGCCCCGGCCACCGCCGGTGACCCGCCGACCGGACGTGACCGTCGCCACCACGCACATCAGAACGACAAACGCGGCCGTGGCCCACAGCGACACCACGATGCCCACGATCAGCAGCGACACGGCACCCAGTTGGATCGCCGCACGGACGGCGGCGACCACGACCTGCCGACCGTGACCCAGCTTTCCGAGGGTCACGACCGCCGCCGCCACAAGGGTCAGGACGACCAGCGCGACACCGAGCTTCGGGCCGACCACGAGCATCGTCGAGGACATGCGACAAGTGTCCCTTCGGGCCCGGCCAGGGACGCACGCGCCGCCCACCCCAGCGGACCCGTTGGGCGATCGAGGAGTGCACTTGTTCTGTGCGCCCACGCCCACCTCATCGCCACCGAGGACGACGACGGCCGCATTTCTTGCACCTCGGCGAGGTCCGCGGACGCCCGGCCCCGGCGCGCTGGCGACCGGCCAACAACGCGATCAGCTCCTCGGTGCCGGAGGCATGAGCGGTGGTGCTGCATTCGCCAGAATTCGGCGTTGGCTGTCGGCACCTTGGTCGTCCTGGAACCCAGCGAGGACGCGGCCAACCTCAAGGTGGACCAGTCCCCCGGGCTGAGGTGATCATCGCCGCCACCACCCTTCCGTCTGCGACCACGCCGGAAGGTGCACCGTTGTTGGTGCGAGATCAGAATTTGGAGCGCAGGTCGCTGTATCCGGATCTGCCGAGTTGATCCATGACCTGCGCGAGGTGGTGCGAGGTTGTCCAGGCGCGCCAGTTCGCGGCGTTACCGGGCCCACCGACGCCATCGGCCCGCGTGGCGATCTCACGATCTCCCCAGGAAAAGCCTCGTCCTTGTGTAGGCCAATGGTCGGAGGTAACCAGTTCCTTGCACAGGTCGTACATCGGGTGCCTGTCGATCGCGCCTCGGGGCCAACGGTAGATCCACCACACCTCGTCATCGCTGTAGCGGAGACTGGGCATAGGCCGCCAAGTCGCTCCGCCCATCCCGGGATGGGCGATGCTGTAGTCCGCGTACTGGATGCCGAGGTCCTGCACACGTTGCCACAGCCGTAGGTCCCAGCGCCGCAGGGCTGTTGGTGTGTAGACCGGGAGTTGGGAGATGCTCTGCGGCATCGCACCTGCCGCGACCGTGACCGAACGCCAGGGGTAGCGCTGAGCCCAGGACACGCATTTGCGGACGACCGGTTCGACCCTGGTCAGGTCGCGTTCGGATCGCACCTCGAAAACATCAAGGACCACGTGGCAATGCTCGATGTTCAGACCGATCTCGTTCCTAAGGCGTTCCAACGCCTCTTCGGCTTCCCCGTCGTCGGGGTCGCGGGTGTCACTGCCCAGCCGGAGAATCATCTGGCCGTTATGGAGGTCGGCCGCGTGTCGCACGTCCGCCAACCGTGCCGCGGTGTCGTACAGGTGGAGGACTGGCAGCATCGGGATCCCCCAGGCGGCGAGGTCTTCGGCGATGTCGCGCAATGGCCGACGCGCGCCGCCGGTTGGGTCGGTGAGATGCCGAACATCAACGGCGATCGTCAGATCGGCCGGCGCTGACTCGCGCACCTGGTTGGTGAATCGGTAGGCGTCCCTGATAGAGCCGTTGCCGCTCGGGACCACCTCAAAGATAGGCAACATGTGCCACACCAAAGCGGCGGGCAGTTGCGCGATCGCCCTGAACTCGCCTTCCCTGCCTTTGAGGATGGGCATGTACGTGACCATGAGTCCGCCCTTGCCAGTTTCATCCTGGGTCAGTCACCTCCATCCATGGTCAACGATAGGTAGCAGGTTGACAACTCATCGTGACAAGTTGGCGGGCAGGCGGCGTGCTCGCGCGGGTGAGGTGATCGGATCACGGCATCACGTTTACGCGCTCCGATCTCGGGCATCAACCGACCGTCAGGTCGCGCATACCCTCGGGCCGGGTCGGCACGCGTGATGCCGAAGCGACGTCCCGATCCGCGCGACGCCAGAGGGCAATGGGCAGGGCGGCGAACAGGACGCTCGCAATCCCGAGCAGGCTGATGGCCGCACCGACGCCGAGCAGATCGGCGACCAGCCCGGCGAGGGCCGCGCCGAGTCCGTGCGCGGTGAGGTTCGTGGACGCCGCCAGGCCCAGCCCCCGGGCGCGCTGGCTGGCGGGGAGCAGTTCCGCGAACGCGGACACCGAGATGACGATGAGCACCGCCCACGCCGCACCGCTGAGACCGAAGACCAGCATGATCAGGTACGGGTCGTCCAGCGCGATGACGGCCAGCAGTGGCAGGCCGGGCGCCACGCACGCCATGGGGAACGCCCGCGGGTCATGTGCCACGACGGCGTACCTGGCGAAGAGGCCCAGGGCCACCACGGCGAACAGTCCGGCCGAGGCCATGAACAGGCCGACCCACCGCGGGCTGAGGCCCACCTCGGCCGCGAGCGCCACGGCCAGCGCCTCCGGGGCGATGAGGAACAGCGCCGAGAAGGTCATCAGGAAGATCGCGCGACGGGCCGGCGACCGCCAGATGAGGCCGAGCGTCGAGGTGATCGTCGTCGGCTCACCCGCTGTCGCGGCGGCCGGCCGACGCCTGACGAACAGCAGGATGACGATCGCCGACACGGCGAACGTGAGGCCGTCGACGACCAGGCAGATGGCCGGCGTGAAGGCAGTCGACAGGAAACCGCCGGAGGCGAACCCGGCCAGCGTCGCCCCCTGGTTCACCGACTGCCGCACGGCCATCCCGGCGCCGTACCGCTCGGGCGGCAGGATGTCGCGCAACAGCGCGAGGCGGGCGGCCTGGTAGGGGCCGCTCAGCAACGCCGACGTCGCCACCAGGCCGCACAGCAGCGGCAGCGGAGCACCGGGAATCGCCATGGCGAGGACGACCGCCGCCCGGATCCCGTCGATGACCACCAGAACCTCGCGGCGAGGCCGGCGGTCGGCCGTCGACGAGAGCAGGACGCCGCCCACCACGGTGGGCAGGTAGGTGAGCCCGTAGGTGAGCCCGCTGAGCCCGGCCGACCCGGTTCGTCCGAAGACCAGCAGGGCCAGTGCCACCCGGGCGAGCTGGTCACCGAGCACCGACAGCAGCTCGGTCACCGTGACGGCACGGAACTCCCGGTCCCGCAGCAGCGGCTTCATGGTGGCGTCCTTCCGGTCCCGACCCGACACCCCGGACGCTTCCATCGACCACTGCAGATTCACTGACGGCCAGGCGGGTGTCGCGTTCAGTGCCTGTCAAGTCGCCGACGGTTGACTCCGACTCAGTCGACGACGTCGAGGAGGTGGCCATGAAGAAGAAGTTCACGCCGTACTGGTGACCCGGAATGCAGCCGAGCCGGCCGGCGGAGTCTCCCTCCCGGAGACGCCGCCGACCGCGCTGCGGGCGGTCGAACGGGGGTTGACGACGACCGCGTTACCTTCGCACTCGTCCGGCGGGGCAAGGCTCGGGCGATGCGGGCTATCCTCGACGGCACCGATCCCGCCTGACGTCCTGCGTTATTTCCTTCGTTGTTCGGCCCCGACCAGCTTGTTTGCATGGTGGCATGGTCATGTCACCTTCTGTTGTCACGTCATCGCTCCATCGCGGCCTCACGTCGGGCCAGATCGGGATGCTCACGATCGGCGGGGTCATCGGCACCGGGCTGTTCCTCGGCTCCGGCCTCGCCGTCTCCATGGCCGGACCGACCGTGCTGCTCACCTTCGTCGTCGGTGGGCTTCTCGCGATCGCCCTCACCTACGCCGCCACCGAGATGGCGGTCGCCCATCCCGACCTGCACGGGTTCGGCGCGCTCGCCCACCGCTACCTCGGCCCCCTCGCCGGGTTCACCCAACGCTGGCTGTACTGGGGTGTGGTCGCGATCGGCGCCGGCACCGAGACCGTCGCGGTGGGAATCTACGTTCGGTACTGGTGGCCGCAGGTGCCGCTGTGGATACCGGTCACGCTCGCCGCCGCGGCGGTCATCACGGTCAACGTGTTCCCGGTGCGGGCCTTCGGCACGGTCGAGTACTGGTTCTCGTCCATCAAGGTCGCCGCGATCGTGGTGTTTCTCGTCCTCGGCGCTGTGCTCCTCACCGTCGGGCTGCCCGACCGGCCGGCGACCGGCCTGTCGGCGGTCACCGACGCGCCGTCCTATCTGCCGCACGGACTCACCGGCCTCGTGGTCGCGCTGATCGTGGCGACCTTCAGCTTCGGCGGCACCGAGGCACTGGCGCTGACCGCCGCCGAATCGGCCGACCCGGGGCGCGACCTACCGCGCGCCGCGCGCGGGACGATTCTGCGCGTATGCCTGTACTACCTGCTCAGCATGGTGGTCATCGTATCGGTGTCGCAAGCCGTCGGCCGAGCGCCGGACGGCGCGCTGACCACGAGCCCGTTCGTGCTGGTCTTCGAGTGGACCGGGCTGCCGGCCGCCGCCGCGGTGATGAACTTCGTGGTGCTCACCGCCGCGCTGTCGGCCCTCAACACGGCCTTCTACGTGTCGACGCGCACGCTGCACTCGCTCGCGGTCGACGGCCAGGCGCCGGCCTGGGCAAGACGCGTCAACCGTCACGGCGTGCCGGTGAACGCGGTCGCCGCGTCGGCCATCGGGCTTCCCCTGGCGGTGACGATGTCCCTCGTCTCGCCCGACGACGCGTTCGCGAAGCTGCTCGGCATCGCGTTGTTCGGCGTCGCCACGACCTGGGTGCTCATCTTCGCGACCCACGTGGCCTTCCGCCGCCGCCCACGCACCGCCGGCGACGAGGCGCACCGGTCGCCGCTGTCGCTGCCCGGCGGTTGGCACACCAGTGCCGCGGCGGCGGTCGCGATGGCGCTGGTGGTCGTGAGCATGCTGTTCGTCGGGACGTTTCGGGTCGCGTGGACGGTCGGCGCGCCGACCGTGGCGGTGATCGTGGTGACGTACGCGTTGACCCGGACGGTACGACGCCCACGCCCGCGACGGTGACCTGCGACGACATCGCCCTCTCCGGTCCGCAGCCGCGCCGCTTACCGGAGAGGGCGATGTCGTCGATCCAGTGGGCGTACTCGCCCGGCGTCGTGCCGCTCTGGGGAAGCTGCCGGTGTGTCTAGTGACCCCGGTCCCGGCCGAGGAAGCACGACAGCAGTTGCCTGAACTCGTGCGGGTGCTCGATCGCCGGCACGTGCCCACATCGGCCGAACACGTGCAGACGGACATCGGCCAGGTGGTCGAGCAGGGGCTGGGCTGCCGTCCCGAGCGGGGTGACCCGGTCCTCGGCGCCGTGGACGAGCAGCACTGGCGCGCGTACCGCTGCCAGCGTCTGCGCCGAGAGGGTGAGATCGTCGACCCAACGTGCCCTGGGCGGAGGGAACAACGACGCGTACGCCGCCTCCCCCGCTCGCATCGCGGCCGCACGGGCATCGACTGCCGAATCGGTCACGAGCGCCTGGTCGAGGACGAGGCGACTCAGCATGTCTCGTGCCCCGAGCGGGCCGGCGGGGGCGGCCCAGAGCGCGTCGAGATCGGCGGACAGCGGTGCCCCGGGGGCGCCCATCGTCGAGACCGCCACGACACGGGTGACCTGCTGAGGGCGCGCGGCCGCCAGCGCCAGCGCCACGGCGCCGCCCATGGAGTGGCCCACCACGGCGTAGTGCTCGACGCCGAGAGCATCCATCAGGCCCGCGGCCTGCTCAGTCCACAGCCGCAGCCCACCCCTGGAGCCCGCCGGGACAGGTGTACGGCCGAACCCCGCCTGGTCAGGAGCCACCAGGTGCCAGGACGTGCCCAGTGCCTGCGCTGTCGTTGCCCAGGCACCGGACCCGGTCGTGCCGGGTCCGGAGCCGTGCAGCATCAGCACCGCGGGCCCGGCGCCGCCCTCGAGGACGTGGACAGGGGAGCCGTCGACCGTGACGGTCCGAAGTGCTGTCACCGGGGCAGGCCGGAAGCGCTCATGCCGATGCGGAGTTGACGGACTTCGCGAAGAGCTCCATCATCGCCCTGCCGAACTGCGGCATGTCGGGCCATCCCCGGCAGGAGACGAGGTTGCCGTCCACGACGTCGGGAGCGTCGATGACCGTCGCGCCCGCGTTCTCCATGTCACCGGTGATCGGCGGGAAGCAGGCCGTCTTTCGACCCTTGAGCAGGCCGTACACCGCGGGCACCTGCGCGCCGTGGCAGACCAGCGCGATGGGGAGGTTGCGCGCGAAGAAGTGCTCGGTGATGCGCCTGACGTCGGCGTCGACCCGGATCCACTCGGGAGCACGGCCCCCGGGGATGATGAGGGCGTCGTAGCGCTCGACGTCGACCTCGGCCCACGGCACGTCGACCGGCAGCTTCCGGCCGTTCTTCTCCACGTAGGCGTCGGAGTTGGGGTCGAACTCGTGGATGACCAGTTGCACGTCACGCAACGTCCGTGACGAGACGTCGACGTCCCAGCCGCCCTCCTGCACGCGATAGTAGGGATACATGGTGTCGAGCTCCTCGGCGGCGTCGCCGGTCAGGAGCAGTGCTCTGGGCACCTGCTTCTCCTCGCGTCCGGTGGTGGTGAGGGTGAGGTGAATCCAATCCGATCCGATCCGATCCGATCGATTGATAGCATTCCTCGGCCCAGCCCGCCCGTCAAGCCTCTACCGCCATTGCGTCCGCGTCCTTGACCTCGTCGAACAATCGTCGGAAACGCTCGCCGGATCGCAGGATGTGCCGACGCATCGCGTAGGCGGCGGCGTCGGGGTCACGCGCGGCGATCGCGGCCACCACCTCCTCGTGCTCGGCCATGGCCAGGTGGGTGACCTGGATGTCGTGGTGCAACCGGAAGAGGTGCACGTGACTGTGCAGGCGGGCGAGCGCTTCGCGGATGACCTGGTTCTCCGCGCTCAGGGCGACGAGATCGTGAAAGGCGGCGTCGCGTAGCCCGAAGGCGCCGTAGGCCGTGGGTCCGTTGCCCCCCTCCAGCTCCGCCATCTCCTCCAGCATTCGTCGCAGACCGGCCACCTGCGCGGAGGATGCGCGTTCGGCGGACCTCCGCGCCGCCGCCGGCTCAAGGAGCAGGCGAACCTCGAGCATGTCCTCGAATCGGTGCCGGGTGATTTGAGGGGGAATGCGGTAGCCGGCGTGGGGCACACGCACGACCAGGCCCTCGGCCTCCATCCGGTTCAGGGCGTCTCGGATGGGTGTCTGCGACACCCCCAGCTCGCGGGCCAGGACGTCGATCGTGACGCGCGAGCCAGGCTCGATCCGTAGCGACATCAGCTGTCCGAGCAGCGTGTCGTACACCTCGTCGGCAAGCCGGCCGCCAGCTCTTCCCGGCGGCGTTCCGCCCGGCACGGCCCTACGGCCCCGCGCGCTCATCGCTTCCTCGACCATCGTGACGTGAGGTCCTTTCTTGCGCCTTCGGGAACCTGTTGACATCAGTCACAACGCTGCGGGATGCTGACGCCCCCACGGGATCGTATAGGAAAAGTGCGGGATGCTCGCCATCCTGCACCATCGCGGAACCACCCCGCCAGCGCTCCACCTCGATCACCCGGAACTCCCCCGCGACAGCCCGGCAACACGCCTGAACAACCCAGCACCTGCTCGGCGAAGCACATAGCGAGGCTCTAGAAGTCCCCACTCAGAAAGCAGGCGAGAAGATGCGGCATCCGAAGCGCATAGGACGAATATCCGCTCCCGGGCGGAAGGTGCGGCTGGCGACGGCGGCCCTGCTGCTGGTGGCCACGACCGTGACGGCCTGCGGCGACGGCAAGGACGACGGTACGAAGGCGAGCGCCCCCAAGGCACCGGCGACCATCCCGGAACTCACCAAGGACCCGCTGACCCTCAGCTTCATCTGGTTCGACTGGCCGCCCGCCAAGGCACTGGAAGCCTTCGCGAACGCGGAGTACAAGAAGGAGCGGCCGAACGCGACCATCAAGGTCAACACCGTGCCGAACGCGAACTGGCACGATGCGATGTTCACCCAGTTCGCCGCGCGCAAGACCGACTTCGACATCGCGATCCTGGACTCGCAACACATCGGCGAGGCCGTGACGAACGGCAACATCCTCGACCTCACCGACTTCGTCAAGAAGAACATCGACGTCACGGCCTACAACCCGTACCTCCTGGCGGCCTACGGCCAGTACCCCCAGGCGGAGACCGGCAAGCGCGACGAGAACGCCAGCCTGTACGGACTGCCGCTGCTCGGCGACACCTGGACGATGATCTACCGCAAGGACCTGATCGGCGACAAGCCGCCGCAGACCTGGGACCAGATGATCTCCGCCGCCGAGAAGTGCCAGACGGAGAACCCCGGCGTCAGCGGACTGGCCTTCCACCAGGCCAACGGCTCCGACGCAGCAGCCGTCACCTACAACACGGTCAACGGCGTCTACGGCGGCAACCTCTGGGACCCCAAGGCGCGCAAGATCGAGGGCATCCTCAACGACACCGCGGGCCAGGAGGCGATGGACGTCCTGGTCAACAAGATGAAGCCGCTGACGGCCAAGGGCTCCGGCAACTGGTTCATCGACGAGGTGAACGCGGCGGTCGCCCAGGGCAAGGCCTGCATCGCGTTCAACTGGATCGCCGCGAGCGGCGGCCTGCTCGATCCGAAGGAGTCGACGCTCGGCACCACGCGGGAGCAGATTCTCGACAAGCTGGGCTTTGCCACCCTGCCGACCCAGAAGACGAACCTGGTCCCGCTCGGCGGTATGGGGATGCACGTGTCGGCCTACTCCTCCGCGGCGAACCAGGCCGAGGCCCTGAACTTCATGGAGTGGTTCGAGCGGGCCGACATCCAGAAGAAGTGGGCCGCGGCCGGTGGCGTGCCATCGCGTACGGACGCCCTGGAGTCGCCCGAGTTCCTCAACGCCGGGCCGTTCAACCAGGTGTACACCGACTCGGTGCCGCGGATGCGGGACATGTGGAACGTCCCCGAGTACGCGCGTCTCGTCAACATCGAGAACACCAACGTGAACGCGGCTCTCAATGGCGCGAAGAAGCCGAAGGAAGCGCTCGACGACATCGCCAAGGAGCAGCAGGGCGTGCTCGACACCGGCAACCGCAAGGGTGGCGGCGGACTGTGAGTGACTCCGTCCCTCTGACGACCGACCCCGGGCAGGTGGCGTCCGCGACGCCACCTGCACCGGGGCGGTCCCGCCGGCTGAGCGACCGCGGGCTCGCCGTGGCCTTCATCTCCCCCGCGCTGCTGCTGCTGCTCGCGATGTCGGTGTTCCCGTTACTGTGGGCGTTGTACCTGTCGTTCACCGACTACTCGGCCACCCGCGGCGGGCCGGCCAACTTCGTCTGGTTCGGGAACTACACCGCCATCCTGACGTCGGCGCAGGTCCACACGAGGGCCCTGACGACGTTGATCTACGTGGTCGGCGCGGTCGGCCTGCAGACCGTGCTCGGTTTCGGCATCGCCTACCTGATCTCCCGGCGCACGCACGGGCGAGGAGTGCTGACCACGCTGTTCCTGGTTCCGATGATGCTGTCGCCGGTCGTGGTCGGGCTGTTCTGGCGGTTCATGCTCGACGCGCAGTTCGGCGTGGTCAACAGCATGCTCGGCTCGCTCGGGGTGGGGCAGGTGGAGTGGCTCACCCGGCAGCGAACGGCGCTGATCTCCCTGATCGTGGTCGACACCTGGCAGTGGACGCCGTTCATCATGCTCATCGCACTCGCGGGTCTCACCGCGGTTCCCAAGTACCTGTACGAGGCCGCCTCGATCGACCGGGCGTCCGAGTGGTTCCGGTTCCGCACCATCACTCTTCCGCTGGTGTGGCCGCTGCTCCTCATCGCCGTGTTGTTCCGGGCCATCGAGGCCTTCCGGCTGTTCGACCTCGTCTACATCCTCACCAACGGAGGCCCGGGCGTCTCCACCGAGACGTTGTCGTTCCACATCTACAAGGTCGCGTTCCTCGGCTTCAACACCGGCACCGCCTCGGCGTACGGGATCCTCATGGTCCTCGTCGTCATCGTCCTCACGCAGCTCTACCTGCGCTACCTGAACAAGCTCAAGGAGGGCTGATGGCCGTCTCCGTCGACGAGGCCGTGGCCACAGGTCCGGCCCGGGATCACACGCCCCCGACGCGACGCCTGGGCGGCCGGGGCCGCTCGGTGTTGGAGATCGCGTTGCTGACCGTGCTGGCCGTCGTGATGCTCTTTCCGGTGCTGTGGATGATCGAGACGTCCATCAAGGAGAACCGGGACGTCTACGCCATCCCGGCCAAGTTCTTCGACTTCAGGGTCACCCTGGAGCACTACAAGGACGTGTTCGTCGCCCCCGGCGGCGGTCGCTCGGCCTTGTCCGTGGCGTTCCTCAACTCCGTCGTGGTCGCCGGGGTCTCCACGCTGCTGGCCACCCTGCTGGGAGTCCCGGCGGCCTGGGCCTACTCGCGCTTCGCGGTGAAGGCGAAGAAGGACCAACTCTTCTTCATCCTGTCCACCCGCTTCATGCCGCCCGTGGTGGTCGTGGTCCCGATCTTCCTCATGTACCGCCAGGTCGGGCTCATCGACAGCAAGCTCGGCCTGATCCTCATCTACGCCGCGTTCAACGTCCCGTTCACGATCTGGATGATGAAGGGGTTCGTCGACGAGGTGCCCGCCGAGTACGAGGATGCCGCCATGCTCGACGGCTACACCCGCTTGCAGGCGTTCCGGCTATTCACCCTTCCCCTGCTCGTGCCCGGCATCGCCGCGACGGCGGTCTTCGCCCTTATCTTCTCCTGGAACGAGTTCGTGTTCGCCACCTTCCTCACCTCCAGCGACGACGTCCGGACGGCCCCACCCGCCATCGCCGGCCTGATCGGCGGCACCACCACGGACTGGGGTCTGGTGGCCGCCGCCTCGGTGGTGTTCGCCCTGCCGGTGCTCGTCTTCGCCTACCTGGTTCGCAAGCACCTCATCGCCGGTGTGACGCTCGGGGCGGTGCGACGCTGATGGCGGGCATCGAGGTGACCGCGCTGCACAAGCGCTACCCGGACGGGACGGTCGCGGTCGAGCATGTGGACCTGTCCATCGGTGACGGCGAGCTGTTCGTCATGCTCGGCCCCTCGGGTTGCGGCAAGACGACCACGCTGCGGGCCATCGCCGGCCTGGAGAGGCAGACGACTGGCGACATCCGCATCGGCGACACGCTTGTCAACGACCTGCCGCCCGCCGAGCGGGACATCGCCATGGTGTTCCAGTTCTACGCTCTCTACCCGCACCTGAAGACCCGCGACAACCTGGCGTTCCCCCTGCGCGCAGAGGGGCTGCCCAAGGCGGAGGTGCACAAGCGGGTCGAGGAGGCCGCCCGGCTGATGCGGCTTGGTCCACTCCTGGACCGGCGACCGCGCCAGCTGTCCGGCGGGGAGCAGCAGCGCGTCGCGCTCGCTCGTGCCCTGGTGCGACGACCGCGCGCATTCCTCATGGACGAACCTCTCACCAATCTGGACGCGGAGCTGAGGGCGGACATGCGCACGGAGATCAAGCACCTGCAGGGGGAGCTGGGGGCGACGATGGTCTACGTCACCCACGACCAGGTCGAGGCGATGTCGCTCGGCCACCGGATCGCCATCCTCAACAAGGGCCGCGTCGAGCAGATCGGCACGCCACTGGAGGTCTACGACCGTCCGGCGAGCCTCTTCTGCGCCGCGTTCATCGGCTCCCCGCCGATGAACCTCATCGAGGTGGAGGTGGCCGACGGGGAGCTGCGCGGTCAGGGCGGCCTGGTCCTCACGCCACCGCCCGGCCTGCCCCGCGACCGTCGCCTGGTCGCGGGCGTCCGGCCGGAGGCGCTGGAGGTCACCGCACCGGGGGCGGAACGGTCGGTCCCGGCCCGCGTGGTCTCGGCGGAGTGGCTGGGCGACGAGATCATCTACGTGGTCGACCACAGCGGCCAGCGGGAGGTACGGGTTCGGATGCCACCGACCGTCCGTTTCGCCGCCGACGCGAAGGTCGGGCTGCGGCACACCGGTGGGACCCCGGCGGTCTACGACGTGCGCACGGAAGAGCTGGTGGCCTGATGGGAACCGTGGCAGTACAGGGGCTGTGCAAGTCCTTCGGTAAGGTCCAGGCCCTGGACGGGGTGACGCTGGACGTGCCGGACGGCTCGTTCTTCGTCGTGCTCGGGCCCTCCGGGGCAGGCAAGACGACGACCCTGCGAGCGATCGCCGGGCTGGACAAGCTCGACGCCGGGTCGGTGCATCTGGACGGCAGGGACGCGACAGGTGACACCCCGGCCGCACGCGACCTGGCCATGGTCTTCCAGAGCTACGCCCTCTATCCGCGACGCACGGTGTACGAGAACATCGCCTCGCCGCTGCGGGCACGCCGCTGTTCGTCGAGTGAGATCGCCGCCGCCGTCGAGCAGATGTCGAACCTGCTGCACATCGAACGTCTGCTGCAGCGTCGTCCCGCGCAGTTGTCGGGTGGTGAGATGCAGCGGGTCGCCCTGGCCCGGGCGCTGGTGCGTCGACCGCGCGCGTTTCTCATGGACGAGCCGCTGACGAACCTCGACCTCAAGCTCCGCGTCGAGATGCGTACCGAGCTCACCCGCATCCACCGCAGCCTCGGGGCGACCTTCGTCTACGTGACGAACGACCAGGTCGAGGCCCTGTCCATGGCCGACCAGGTCGCGGTCCTCAAGGAGGGGAAGGTGCAACAGGTCGGAACGCCGACCGAGGTGTACGAGCGTCCCGCCAACAAGTGGGTCGCCGGATTCGTCGGAAGCCCGCCGATCAGCCTGCTCGCCTGCCACGCCAAGGGAGATCGTCTGGTCGGTGCGCAGGGCTGGACCCTGCCGCGGCCCCGCTGGACCACGGCCGAGGACGGTCGTGCGCTTCTGCTGGGCGTGCGCGCGGAGGACCTGTCCGTCGAGCAGCGTGGGGACGCGTCGTTGTCAGGGGAGCTCTACGGGCTTGAGCCGCTCGGTGACCGCACGGTGGTCGACGTCCTCGTGGGGACGGAGATCCTCAAGGTCAAGGCACGACCCACAGTCACCGGTACGCCCGGCGAACGGCTGCACGTCACAGTCGACCTGGACCGTGCGCACCTGTTCGACGCGGGCACCGGGCTGTCGCTGTCCGAGGCTGGGCGCTAGGGCCTGTGTCAAAGCCCCTGGCCGGCCTGCGGCGGGCCCGGCGACATGCGCCAGCACGTGGCGGTCGAGCCTCGACGGACCGTCACCGGTGCGCACGACCTGACGACGCGGGGACGGCTGTGCTCCGACAAGGCGATCGGCGGCGCGGGGCGTCGCGATCGCTGAGGCACGCCGGACAGCACCAAGAAGATCACAGGAGGCGACGCAGTGAGTGACCCGATGAACGTCCTGCCCCCCGAGTACCGGCGGCTCCGGATCGGCGACGCCTGGCGCGACGCCGCGAGCGGAGCCACCTTTGCCGTCGAGGACCCGGCCACCGGCAAGACCATCGCCGAGGTGGCGGACGCCGGCGTCGTGGACGGCCTCGCCGCTCTGGACGTGGCGAGCAGGGCAATGGCGGAGTGGGCGGCGACACCGCCACGGAAACGGTCGGAGTTGTTGACCGCGACGTACCGGGCACTGACCGAGCGGTCCGAGGACGTCGCCCGGCTGATAACGCTCGAGATGGGCAAGCCGCTCGCCGAGGCTCGGGGCGAGGTGGCCTACGGCGCCGAGTTCTTCCGGTGGTTCGCCGAGGAGGCGGTACGCGTCGAGGGGCGCTACAGCACCGCTCCCACGGGTGGATATCGCATCCTCACCGTGCCGAAGCCGGTCGGACCGTGTGTCTTCGTGACGCCCTGGAACTTCCCGTTGGCCATGGGTGCCCGCAAGATCGCTCCTGCGCTGGCGGCGGGCTGCACGACGATCACCAAGCCAGCGGGCCAGACACCACTGACCATGCTGTTGCTGGCCCGCATCATGGAGGAGGTCGGCGTTCCCCCGGGCGTCGTCAACGTGGTGACCACCAAGCGTTCCGGTGAGGTGGTCTCCGCGCTGCTGGCCGACCGGCGGACCCGCAAGCTCTCGTTCACCGGGTCGACCGAGGTCGGGCGCGTGCTGCTGCGCCAGGCCGCCGACAACGTGCTGCGTACCTCCATGGAGCTGGGCGGCAACGCGGCCCTGATCGTGTGTGCGGACGCCGACCTGGACGTCGCGGTCGACGGTGCCATGGTGGCCAAGATGCGCAACATCGGGGAGTCCTGCATCGCGGCCAACCGGATCTACGTCGAGGAGCCGGTGCGCGAGGAGTTCACGGCGCGCTTCGCCGAGCGGATGGGCGCGCTCTCGGTGGGCCATGGTCTCGACGACGGCGTGCACGTCGGGGCGTTGATCGACGAGGCCTCGGTCGCCAAAATCGACGAGCTGGTCGCCGACGCGGTCGAGCGCGGCGCCCGGGTCCTGGTGGGCGGCGAGCGACCGGACGGGCCGGGCCACTTCTACCCGCCCACGGTCCTCGTCGACGTGCCCGACGACGCGCGGATGCTGGCGGCGGAGATCTTCGGCCCGGTGGCGCCGATCATCTCGTTCACGTCCGACGAGGAGGTGCTGGCGAAGGCCAACGACACCGAGTTCGGCCTGGTCGGCTACGTCTTCACCCGTGACCTGCAGCGCGCGCTGCGGTTCGCCGAGGGGCTGGACACCGGGATGGTCGGCATCAACCGTGGTCTGATCTCGGACCCGTCGGCTCCGTTCGGCGGCGTGAAGCAGTCCGGGATCGGCAAGGAGGGGTCGCACGAGGGCATCCTCGAATACCTCGACCTCACCTACGCGGCGATCGACCTACCGTGACCGGCCTGCTGCTCCGGGCGCCCGCCGAGGATCACCGCGCCCCGTGCGCCCCGCACATCGCCGCCGACGTTCCGGAGAGGCACCGACATGCTTGAGACCGTCCGCGGACCACGCCAACTGATCGTGGGCGAAGGGGTCGCGCAGAACATCCCGCGAGTGGTGGCCGAGAGTGGCTCGCGCGTCCTCATCGTGACCGACCAGGTTCTCTTGGGACAGCCGGGCGTGGCCGAGATCGTGGCCGCCGTGCGGGAGAAGGTCCAGGCCGTCGAGGTGTTCTCCGACGCGACGCCGGACGTGCCACTCGCCGATGTCACCCTGGCCGTCTCGGCAGCCGCCGAGGTGGACGCCGACGTGATCCTCGCCATCGGGGGTGGCACGGTGATCGACCTGGCCAAAATCGTCGGTGTCATCCGACGCCACGGTGGGACACCGCGCGACTTCTACGGCGAGTCGAAGGTGCCGGGGCCGACGATGCCTCTCGTCGCGGTCCCGACGACGTCCGGCACCGGCTCCGAGCTCACCCCCGTCTCGGTGTTGACCGACCCGGACCGCGAGCTGAAGGTGGGGGTCTCCAGCGTCCACATCGTGCCCGACTTCGCCATCGTCGACCCCGAACTCACCTACAGTTGCCCGGCGACCGTCACCGCCCACTCCGGCATCGACGCGTTCTGTCACGCGGTGGAGAGCTACACCGCGCGACCGCGGGCCCACGGACCACGCGACCCGGTGGAGCAGGTGTTCCTCGGCCGCAACCCGATCACCGACCACTACGCGCTCCTGGCCGCGGAGCGGATCGCCCGTAGCCTGCGTCGGGCGGTCCGGGACGGCGGCGACACGGACGCGCGCGCGGACATGTCCTACGGGTCCATGCTCGCCGGGCTCGCGTTCTCCCACGCGGGCAACGCGGCCCCGCACGCTCTCCAGTACCCCATCGGCGCGGCCACGCACACGCCGCACGGCCTGGGCGTCGGGCTGCTCCTGCCCTACGCGCTGGACGCGGCCAGGGATGCCATCGCCGACCGGTTGGCCGTCCTCGCCGGGGTGTGCGGGCTCGACGTGGCCGACGCCTCGCACGCCGAGGCCGCGGACACGTTCCTCACCTGGCTCGACGGGCTCCTTGCCGACATCGGCATCCCTCCCACCCTGGCGGACATCGGCGTGGCACGCGCCGACCTCCCGCGCTTCGCGGAGATGGCCAGTGGCGTCACCCGCCTGATCCAGAACCATCCGGGCCCGACCGACACCGACAGCCTGACCGCGATCCTCGAAGCGGCCTGGGCCGGGGACCGGACCCGAAAGTCCTGACGTCGAGCAGGACTGACCGGACCGGCCGCGGTGGGTGCCCGCTCACCGCGGCCGACCCAGGGCTCGATCGACCATGTGAAGGCCGTGGTGTTGCGGACGGCCCATCCGGCGAAGGTGCGGGCCGGCCGGCCGAGGATCCGTTCGACGTGTGGGCTCACCTGTTGCTCGCCGATTTTCGGCGTACCCAGAATGTCAGCGGTGCGGCACGGCTGCTACCGGTTTGCCACCGAGGAAGTCCTTTAGGATCTCGGTGAACCGCGCCGGCTGCTCCTCGGCCGCGTAATGGCCGCAGCCGTCGATGACCATCCCGGTGACGTCGTCGGCCGCCAGCCGCATCGTCTCGGCGACCGCCGCGCCGGTGTACCGCGCGCCGCCGACAGCGAGCACCGGCAGCGTCAGCCGGGTCTTCTTGCGCTGCTCGTTCTGCGCGATCGTCTCGTCCAGCGCCCGGTAGTACGCGAAGCTCGCCCGCAGCCCGCGAGGATCCGCGACGATCGCATCGACGTAGACGTCGACGGCGTACGTGGGGATCGCGTCCGGGCTGGCGGCCTTATTGGCGAACTGGTAGCCGAAGAAGAGCCGCTCTCTCCCCCGGACCAGCTCCTCGTTGAGGTCGGTGAGGCGGTTGAAGCCGAAGTGCCAGAGCCGCTGGTTGACCGCGGCCGGGCTGAAGACCGACGGGGTAGGTGTGAGACCGGGGATGATGGCGTCGACGACGGCGAGCCGGCCCACCCGCTCGGGGTGATCGGCAGCGAGGGCGTATCCGGTCCACATGCCGATGTCGTGGCCGACCACGTCGAACCGGTCGTGCCCGAGCGCGGCCATCAGCGCGACCAGATCGGCGGCGAGGGTGCCGGCGTCGTAACCGTCGTCGGGCTTGTCGGAGAGCCCGGCCCCGCGCGAGTCGACGGCGACGACGGTGTGCTCGCGGGCGAGGGCGGGCATCACTTCCCGCCAGGCGTACCAGGTCTGCGGCCACCCTCCGACCAGCAGCAGCGGCGGGCCGTCCCCGCCGGTGACGGCGTGCAGCCGCAGCCCGTTTGCCTCCACGAGGCGGCTGGTGAAGACGTCGGTGAACCCGTCGGGCAGCCGTAGCGAACTCAGGTTTGTCATGCCGGTGACCATACGCATCTTGGAACGATCAGTACAAGACCCTTGGAACGATCGGTACAAGATGTGTAGACTCACGAACCATGGCGGGCCGCAAGCAGTTCGACGTGGACGAGGCGCTACGACGCGCGATGCACGTCTTCTGGCGCTGGGGATATTCGGAAGCGTCGATCGACCGCCTGACCGAGGGCACGGGTCTGGGCCGGGGCTCGCTCTACGGCACCTTCGGCGACAAGAGCACCCTCTTCCGCAAGAGCCTGCAACGGTACGCGCAGACCTACCACCCGCTGTACGAACAGGCGCTGTCCGGCCCCCACCCGAGCCCGAGCGCCGTTGTGGCCGCCTACCTGCAGGTCACCCTGAACCGCATCGCCGACCCAACGGTCCCGGACGGCTGCCTGCTCACGGTGTCGGCAACGCAGTTCCCGGCCCTCGACGCGGAGAGCCAGGTGGCGGTCCGCGCCATGATCGACGGTGTGCGGGCGATGCTGCGGCAGGCGTTGCTGGCGGCCGGGGCCGGTGAGCAGGAGGCGGCCGAGTTGGCGTTGTGCACACTGGCAACGAACAAATCCCTGGCGGTGCTGAGCCGCACCGGCTTCTCGGGCGAAGACCTGGCAACCGTCGCCGCAGCCGCCGCCCGTCACCCCTAGGGTCCGTCGCGGACATGCCGCGCCGAGGCCTCATCCGGAAGGACGCGCCTCCAGAGCCGGCGGCAGGTGTACGGCGATGTCCAGCCCGCCGGTCGGCCGTGCGGCGCTGGAGATCTCTCCACCGTGCGCGGTAACGACCGCCCGGACGATGGACAGGCCGAGCCCGGCCCCGCGGGTGCCGTTGCCGGTGCCCCGGACGAACGGCTCGAACAACCGCCGCTCCTCCTCCGGCGTGACCAGCGGGCCGGTGTTGACCACCCGCAGGAACGCGAGCCCGTTCGCGATGCCGGAGGTCACCGTGACGTCTCCGCCGGCGTGGTTGTAGCGCAGCGCGTTCTCCAGCAGGTTGCCGACCATCCGTTCCAGCAGCACCGGCTCGCCGCTGGCCGGCGCCGGCCGCAGGTCGGTACGGAGGGTGACGGCACCGTGCGCCGCCCGGTCGGCGGCGCCGGCAACTGTCGCGGCGACGTCGGCCAGGTCCACTGGCGTTCGGCGGGGCGGGCCGGCCTGGCTGCGGGCCAGGACCAGGAGTCCGTCGAGGGTGCGTTGGCTGGTCTCGACGGCGGTGGCGATGTCGCCGGCCATCGCGACGAGTTCGGCGCGGTCGGGTTCGCCGTCGAGGGTGACGTCGATGGCGGTGCGCATGGTGGTGAGCGGGGTGCGGAGCTCGTGCGCGGCGTTGGCCACGAACAGGCGTTGGCTGTCGAGGACCCGGTCGCGTTCGGTGATGCCGTGCTGGATGCGGTCCAGCATGCCGTTGATGGTGGCGGCCAGCGTGGCGAGTTCGTCGGCGGGTCGGTGGACCGGTATCCGTTCGGACAGTTTCTCCACGGACAGCCGGTTCGCCGTGCCGGACATCGTCCGGATCGGCCGCAGTATCCGCCCGGCCACCAGCCAGCCGGTCACCCCGGCCAGCGCGGTCACCACCAGCAGCGCCAGCGCGTACCCGGCACCGGTCACGGTCTCGATGAGCTGTGGATCACCGAGCTTGCGCCGCAGGGTGCTGACGGTGATCCGCACGGCGTTGGTGAACGGGTCGGCGTGCTCGTCCCACACCTTGTCCAGCAGCGTCTCCGCGCTCACCACGGCACCGTCGGCGGCGAGCAGCCGTTCCAGCACCCCGAACTCCTTCGGGGTCAGCGACAGCAGTCGGCCAGCCCGGTCGACGGTGCGCCGGGACGGATCGAGTTCGACATCCCGCGCGCGCAGCACCGGAGGGCGGGCCGGCGTGCTGCGCCGGGCCAGCGCACGCACCCGGGCGACCAACTCGGCGAACGCGAACGGCTTGGCCAGGTAGTCGTCGGCGCCCAGGGCCAGCCCGTCCACCCGGTCGGACACGGCACCGGACGCGGTGAGCATCAGCACCCGGGCTGCGCCGCGCTGTGCCAACAGCCGGCACACGGTGTCACCGTGCACGACCGGAAGGTCCCGGTCCAGGACCACCACGTCGTACGGGATGATGTCGCACTTGTCCAGCGCGTGCTGACCGTCGTGTGCCACGTCCACGGCGCAGCCATGCTTGGTCAGCCCGGCCGCGACGTACGTGGCCAGGGGTTGTTCGTCCTCGACCAGCAGCACCCGCATCCGCCCAGTATCCCCAGCAGCGCATATGGGTGGTGTATGGGTCGGCGATCGGTTGCCGATGCGCGGTCGTCGGTAGACCTGCAACGGTCCGTGTGTCGATCGGGAAAGGACCGTGCTCATGGAATCGACTTCGGTAGGTGGGATCGACCGGCGGCGGCTGGTCGGCTGGGGCGGTTTGGCCGCCGTCGGCGCGGTGGCCGGAGTACCGCTGGTGGGCGCCGGGGTCGGCCACGCGGCCCCGGCCGCGACCGGCCCGTCCGGGCACGACCGGATCCCGCCGGACGCCCTGCCCGGCGGGGCCTACGACCGGTACGTGGCGCAACTGGCCGCGGAGGGCAGGTTCTCCGGCGTGGTGCTGCTGTCGCACCGGGGTCGGACGGTGCTGTCCCGCAGTTACGGCATGGCCGACAGGGAGAAGGGGATCCGTAACCACGAGGGGATCGCGTTCAGCCTCAGCTCGGCGGGCAAGCCGTTCCACGCGGTGGCCATGTTGCAGCTCGCGCAGCAGGGCAAGGTGCAGCTGACGGACCCGGTGGGCAGGTACCTGACGGGCTTCACCAAGGACATCGCCGAGCAGGTGACCATTCACCACATGCTGGCCGGCAACTCCGGGATGAACACCCCGGCCGAGGACACGGATCGCGTCTTCCAGAGCCGGGACGAGGTGCGCGAGTACTGCGAGCAGTGGGCCCGGCAGTCGAAGCTGGTGGCCCCCGTCGGCACTCCCACCGACCACGCCGGCGCCGAGGTCGCCATCCCCGCGCTGATCATCGAGGCCGTGACCGGCAGGACGTACTGGGACTACGTCCAGGAGAACATCTTCCGGCGCTGCGGCATGACCGGCACGGCGTTCTCCACCAGGCCCCAGTGGCTCACCGACCGGCACCTCGCGCACCCGTACATGATGTTGGCCGACGGCAGCCGGGTCGACGCCGTCCGCAACCTGGACAAGAGCAGCCCGTACCTGGCCGGCAAGAACCCGGGCCGGGCCTTCATCGACGCCCCCGGGGACGGCGGCTTCGCCACCGCGCCGGATCTGGTCCGGTTCGCGCACGCGCTGGGCGACGGCACTGTGCTGAACCGGCCCTGGGCCGACCTGCTCACCGCGGCCAAGATCCCGCATGGTCCGGCGTCGTTCGGGTCTTACACGATTCCGGTCCGCATCGTCAACGGCCAGTGGATGTTCGCGCGTGCCGGCGGCAACCCCGGTGTCGGCGCCAGTTGGAGCATCTACCCGTACACCGGCTGGGTCGGCGTCATCCTCAGCAACAGCGACGGCGCGCCGCTGCAGGAGATGAGCCAGCGGGAGATGCGGGCCGTCACCGGGGGTTCGCCCGACGGCGGCGGGCCGGGTGGGGGCGGCTGACGCGACTCTCCGAACATTTTCGTGGGTGGTTCAGGCCCGGGCCAGGAGCGGTTGGCTGGGCCAACCGCCAAGCAGGGGCCCGGGTGTACGGACGGAAGCGGGGTTGGCATGCGCATGGACTGGCACGACTGGATCGGCACCTTCACCGGCGTGGTCCACACCACGGTGGCCGCACTGCCCCTGGCCGCGCTGGCGGTGTCGGTTCTGGCACGCCGTCGCATCGCCACCGGCGCCACGCCCGCGCGCGCGTGGCGGATGTCGCTGGCCGAGGTCGGCATCGTCTACGGGACGGTGCCGTGGGTATGGATGATCCTGTTGCCGGGCACCCGGGCCGGGACGAGCCTGGTGCCACTGCGGGACCTGCTCACGATCCTCACCGACCGAGGGCCGGTGGCGCTGACGGGCCAGGTCGTCGGCAACCTGATCGTCTTCGCGGCACTGGGATTCTTCGCCCCGCTGCGGTTCGCGGCGCTGGCGTCGGTGCCGCGGATGGTGGCGCTCGCGGCGGGCTGCTCGGTCCTGGTCGAGACCGCGCAGTACGTCCTGCGGCTGGATCGGGT
Source organism: Micromonospora sp. NPDC049101 (assembly GCF_040648675.1). NCBI lineage: Bacteria > Bacillati > Actinomycetota > Actinomycetes > Micromonosporales > Micromonosporaceae > Micromonospora > Micromonospora sp. NPDC049101. Next base: position 85,537 of record NZ_JBEZED010000033.1, read on the forward strand.
GTCGTCGGTGGACGACGTACTGCTCAACGCCGCCGGCGCCGGGCTGGCCGCGCTGGCGTCGCGTCGCTGGTGGCGCGCCACGGCCCGGGACCAAGCGCGGCAACTGGCTAGCAGAAACCACGCGAGAGGGCTGACCCACGTCGGCATGCCCGAGGTCCCGACGACGGCCAGCCGGGCGTCGGACGAGCGCCATCGACCAGCTTCCGACTAACCGTGTGCCTTCCTCCGAATCCGCCGCAGCCGTCGGGGTGGTCTCTTAGGCTGCGTTCACCGCCGGCGGCCGGGCCCGCCCAAAGGTGAGGAGCACCGATGACCCACAGCGAACGCCATCGCCCGGAGATCGTCGTCGGGCTGGTGGCAACCCCGCCGGACCACCCCGCCCGGGTGGCCGCACCGCTCAGGGCCGAGCTGGCCGGTGGGCTCGCCGAGCGGGTTGACGCAGACGTACGGTGGATCGTCCGGGAAGGCTGGGGCGACATGGCGCCGCGCCGCGACCACGGCGTTGAGGCACTGCTCGACGACCTTGCCCAGCGGCGCGCCGACGACCAGTGGGACGTCGCGATCTGTCTGACCGACCTGCCGCTGCATGCCGAGCGGGTGCCACTGGTCGCGCAGACCTCCGCTCGGCGTCGAGTCGCGGTGGTGTCCCTGCCCGCGCTGGGGCTGCGCCAGCTGCGAGCGGCCCGTGCGGCCGTCCCGGACCTGGTGAACAGGCTGCTGACCGATGCTTCCGACAAGCGGGTGCCTCCGACCGACCAAGCACCGGCCGAGATGGCACGCCGGATGCCCGCCGTTCACCGAGTGGTCGGCGAGGCCGACGCCGGTGAGCGGCGCTACGTCGCCTCGGGGCTGGTCGGACGGATGCGCCTGGTGACCGGGATGGTCCGCGCCAACCGCCCGGGGCGCGCCCTGCTGGGCCTGTCCAAGCTGCTGGTCGGCGCATTCGGCACGGCCGCGTTCGCGCTCACCACGGACACCATCTGGCAGATGGGCGATGCCCTCGGCGGACTCCGGCTCACCGTGATCATGCTGCTCGGCCTGGCCGCGTTGGTGACCTGGCTGATCGTCGCGCACGACCTCTGGGAAAAGCCAGGCCGCCGGACACCGACCGAGCTGGCACGGCTGTTCAACCTGGGTACGATCCTCACCCTCACGCTGGCCACGGCGGTGTCCTACGTGGTGCTGTTCGTGGGAACGGCGCTCGTCGGCGCGCTGCTGATCGACACCTCCGTGCTGGAACAAACCCTGCAGCGACCTGTCGACTGGACCGACTATCTGACGCTCGCCTGGATCACCAGCTCGCTGGCCACCGTCGGCGGCGCGATCGGCTCCGGGCTGGAGAACGAGGAGACGGTCCGGGCCGCCGCGTACGGCTACCACCCGCAACCGGATGGCTGGCGGGACGAGCAAGGCGGGCAGTCCCACCGCGGCAGGTAGGCGGTACCCGTCCGAGCGGAAACTTGTCCACCAGGCCGGCGAAGACGCCCAGCACGAACACGCTGCCGCCCTTGCGACAGTTGTAGATCGCCTCGCGGGCAGCGATCGGGCGGTCGGACTCGATGCGCAGCTGCTGCTTGACCTGGTCGTACCAGAATTGCGGACCGCTGCTGTGCGATTCCATACCGACTGCCTCGATGCACACGTCCGGGCCTCGACCGCCACTGCGTTCCAGCAACTCGCCGCTGACGTCCTGCTGCTCGTAGTTCAGCGTTTCGACGCCGAGGTGCGTCTGGGCCATCTGGAGCCGGTTGTCGAGTCGGTCGATCACGATCACCCGGTCGGCACCGAGCAGCACGGACGCCCGGGCCGCCATCTGTCCTACCGCACCGGCGCCCCAGACCGCCACGACATCACCCGGTTTGACCCCGGCGAGGTCGGCGCCCATCCAGCCGGTCGGCGCGGCGTCGGAGGCGAACAGCGCACGCTCGTCGCTCACCCCGTCCGGGACGGTGAAGGCACCCTGGTCGGCGTAGGGGACGCGGATGTACTCCGCGTGGCTGCCGGCGAAGCCCCCGAGTGCGTGCGAATAGCCGTAGCAGCCGCCCGGTGCGGCACCCCAGACGTTCTCGGTGATCATCGGGTTCGTGTTGCCGTTGTCGCACAACGAGAACTGTTGTTGCTGGCAGTACCAGCACTTGCCGCAGGAGACGAACGAACAGACGAGGACCCGGTCGCCGACCTTGTGCTTGCGTACCTGCGGACCGACCTCGACGATGTCGCCGAGGAACTCGTGCCCGAGGACATCGCCGCGTTCCATGAACGGGATGTACCCGCCGAGCAGGTGCAGGTCCGAACCACAGGTCACCGTCCGACGGACCCGGACAATGGCGTCCTGCTCGTTGCGGATCCGCGGGTCCGGGACCTGCCGGACCGCGAGCTCGTTTGCTCCCTCCCAAACCAGCGCCTTCACAGTCGTCCCTCCCGCCGACCCGTCGAGCGGCGGCGGCAACCGGGAGCCGGGCACCGTCGCACAGCCGTACCGCGATCTCTGTCCCCCGGCCGCCGGGGGCAGGCCGGACCTGGACCTCGACGGCGTCGCCAAGCCCCGCCAGCGGCTCGGGGAGTTGTCCACCGGGAGCGACGTCACCGGCTGGTCGATTCACCGTCGCCACCTGCCACCGCGGCCCGTGATCGTTGCTCTGGGCAGTCCCACCGAGCAATCGCCGGACGACCATTCCGCCGCCCACCACGACCGCTCCGCCGATCAACCACCTCATGTCCGCCCCCGTCCTGGCACAGGAGCGAGTACCTACAACATCTCGAGCGGTTGCGGGCCGGCCGGCGGCGGGAACGCCGTGTCGAGTGCCGCCACGTCCTCCTCGGTCAGCTGCACGTCGTGCGCTTCGGCGTTCTCCCGGGTGTGTTCGGGCCTGGACGATCGGGGGATGGCCGCGATCATCTCCTGACGCAGCAGCCAGGCCAGCGCGACCTGAGCGGGCGCGGCCTCGTGCCGGGCGGCGACCTCCGCGACCTGGGGATGGCCGAGCAGTCGACCCTGCTCGATCGGCGAGTACGCCATCACCGGGATGCGGTGCTGGCGTAGCCACGGCAGAAGGTCGTACTCGGGACCGCGGCGGGTGAGGTTGTACAGGATCTGATTGGTCGCGCAGGCGTCACCGCCCGCATCCAGGAGGTCCGTCATGTCGGAAAGATCGAAATTGCTCACGCCCCACTGCCCGATGTCACCGGCGTCGACGAGTTCGGTGAACGCCTCGATCGTCTCCGCGAGCGGATGCGCGCCGCGCCAGTGCAGCAGGTAGAGGTCGATGTGGTCGACGCCCAGTCGTTGCAGGCTGCGGCGGCAGGCCTGTCCGGTTCCCCGTCGGCTGGCGTTCGACGGAAGCACCTTGTCGACCAGAAAGACGTCGGGTCGCCGTCCGATGATCGCCTCGCCAACGAGTTCCTCGGAAGCGCCGTCACCGTACATCTCGGCGGTGTCGATCAGGGTCATGCCCAGGTCGAGCCCGGCACGCAAGGCGGCCAGTTCGTCCTGCCGCCTTGCCGGGCGCTCGCCCAGATACCACGTTCCCTGGCCGAGCACGGGCATGGTCTGGCCGGTCGGCAACTCGATCGCATCGGCGGGCAGCGTCATGTCAGCCTCTCCGGGTAGCAGTAAGTGGCCTGGGTTACCCGCCGCGACAGGCAGCACACGCGGGCAGCGCGGCCCTCTGCCCGAAGGCAGGCGCTGTGCAGCGGGCACGCGCCCGGGATTGTCCACCCCCGATCGGGCTTCGCCGCCAGTTTGCCGGTTCCCGCACCGGGAAGGCGACGGCGCACCAGCGATGCACCGCCGACGGGGCGGCGCCGCAGAGGGAGGCCGCAGAAATGGCGCAGAGCCAGCCACTGAGCGGCAAGCGGGTCGCTTGCCTAGCCGCCGACGGAGTGGAGGACGTGGAGTACACCCAGTCCCGCGCCGCCGCAGAGCAGGCGGGAGCCGAGGTTCACCTGATCTCGTTGCAATCCGGCGAGATCCAGTCGATGAACCAGGACATCAACCCTGCCAACCGCTATCGGGTGGATCGGACCGTGAACGACGTCAACGCGGCCGACTACGACGGCCTGTTGCTGCCGGGCGGGACGGTCAACCCCGACCGGCTCCGGATGAATCCGCAGGCGATGAACTTCGTCCAGGCGTTCTTCCAACAACACAAACCGGTGGCGGCGATCTGCCACGGCCCCTGGTCGTTGGTCGAGACCGGCATGGTCAACGGTCGGACCCTCACCTCGTTCCCCAGCCTGCGCACAGACATCCGCAACGCCGGCGGGAGTTGGGTGGACCAACAGGTGCAGGTCGACAACGGTCTCATCACCAGCCGCAGCCCCAGCGACCTTCCGGCCTTCTGCGCCAAGATGGTCCAGGAGTTCGCCCAGGGCGAAGGCGTCCCCCAGATGGCGACGGCCTGACCGATGGGGCTCAGGGTCCGGAGGATCAGGCCGGGTCCTGAGCCCGTGGCGGCGCGGGACGGCGGGCTGAGTCGCGGGACAGCGCCTGCCTCGCCCCGTCCGGCCTGCCCCGTCCGGCCTGCCCCGTCCGGCCTGCCGGCCCCGCGCGGCCCGGCGACGGTCGGCGGTCCCCGCGTCCTTTGCTCTGCACCCGCGGAGGCACCAGCTACAGACCGTGAGTGTCGCCTCCGCGGGTGCAGAGCAAAGGACGCGCACAAGGCGGGGCGGGGAATGCCCATCTGTTTGCCGTAAACGACTCTGGGTAGCCGAGATCGGTGAGCGGGCCAGACACAGACCTAGGCACCCGATCGGACACCAGCCGTGCCGTGGCGTTCAGCGACGCGATCTTCGCCATCATCATCACGCTGCTCGTCCTGGACCTCGGGATACCGGACGTCCCGCCGGGCCGCCTTCTGTCCGGCTTGCTCAGTCAGTGGCCGTCGTACGTCGCGTATCTCGCGTCCTACTCATACGTGGCCGTCGTCTGGCTCAACCACAAGGCGGCGTTCAACCGTATTCAGCAGGTCGATCGCGGCCTGCACTGGGTGAACTTGTTCGTGCTGTTCAGCACGGCGCTGCTGCCGTTTCCGACCATCGTCGTGTCGCACGCGCTGCAGGAGCACAACACCGCGGACCAGCGTGTGGCCGTCGCCTTCTACGCGCTGATCGGCGCGTTCCTGTGCGCGACGTGGCTGGCGTTCTACCACTACCTGGCCCGGAATCCCGATCTGCTGAAAGAACAGGTCAGGGACGGCTTCTTTCGCGTCGAGCGCGTCCGGGCCCTCACCGGGGTCGTCCTGTACCTCCTCGCGGGACTGGTCGGCTACCTGGTGGCCCCCTTGATCGGCCTGGCCATCTTCCCCCTCCTGCCCGTCTTCTACGCCATCACCAGCGCCGGCCTGTACCAGTTGCGGATCACCCGACGTATCACCCACCGCCCTCCGCCACCACGCTGAGGGCGGGCGAACCGCCGTTTCACCCCGGCGAGGGCGGGTACCCGCCGCAATCCGGTTCGAGAGGGGCTTCGAGGTGAACTACAGCGAGTTCATTCAGTCTGTGGCAGCACGACCCAAGGTCCCGCCGGGGCAGGCGGAGCCGATCACCCGCGCCACACTCGAGACGATGGCAAAACGGATCACTGGTGGCCAGGCGAGGGACCTCGCCTCCCAGCTCCCCGAGGAGCTACGAGGCCTGGTGTTCAGACCCACCGAAGATCCGGAACGGTTCGGCCTTACCGAATTCCTGGCACGGGTGCAGTCCCGGGCAGGGGTGGATCTCCAGGTGGCCACCGACGGAGCGCGGGCCGTATTGGATACCCTCCGTGATTCCGTCAGCGCAAAGACATCCCAGGTGCTTGGTTGTCAAGCGGCAGCTTCGTTGAGGTGGTGGGACCAGGCGGTGGTCTCGTTGTAGGAGGTGCCGGTTTTGAG
>NZ_JBEZED010000034.1:0-90465 GCF_040648675.1 Micromonospora sp. NPDC049101
GGCGACCTGCGAGCGGGGGGCTCGTGGCGCCGGGGTCCAGGTGTAACGACCGGGGGGCCGGGGTCATTCCGGGTTGGCCCGTCGCGCGGCACCCTCGTCGGGGCGGTGCCTGCGGTCGTTCGTGGGGACTGCAACGACCTGCGGGCCGGGGGCATTCCGACCTGCGGGATCCGCATCCCCAACCCCTGCGGGTCGGGCGGGCGGCAGGTCGTGCTGCGATCGTCAGGGTGTGTAACGACCCCGGCCCGGCCACGATTCCGGCCCACGGGTGCGACCGGTCACCCGCCAAACACCCCAAAGCGGAAAAGCACCCCGGGCTACCCAGAAGGTCAGGCCCTGCCCCGGCTAGGGGTGATCCACTCAACTTTCAGGAAGTCGCGGTTTCCAACCCGGTGCGATGCCCGGTTTCCAGAAAGCCGAGTCGATCACCGCGTCACCCCCGGCGCCTTTCAGCCGGTGAGGCGGGAGCGCACCTTGGCGGCGCAGGCGTCCAGGACGGTCTGCGCGTCCAGTCCCAGGCTCTCGATGGCCACCAACGCCGTGAACGCGACGTCGGCCAACTCCGCCGCGACGTCCTCGCGGGTGTGCGTGACGCCTTTGCGAGGATTCTGCCCGAGCACCCCGATCCAGGCGGCCGATGCCTCCCCCGCCTCCTCGGTCACCTTGAGGATGCGGCAGGTCAGTTCGGTCTGCCCGGTGCCGTTCGCGGCGTCCAACCAGTTGCGCGACGCCCGGGCCGCCTCCCAGATCAACTCGTCCACGCCGACCAGTCAACCCGACCGGCCCACTGGCTCGGCCAACCGGGTGCACCCGTCGAGCGGCGAGGAACGCGACAACCCGCCACTGGGGGCAAGGGGGTGCGGATGGACGCACGGACCGGACGCGAAGAGCCGTACGTCGGGGCGTACGTGCAGGGTCTGATCGGCCGGACAGTCAGGCTTGACCAGCCGGTCAGCGAATCCATTGACACCTGTCGACGGCCGTCCTAGGTTCAGGACGCTACCGGCCGGTAGGCAACCGTCCCGCCTGGTCGCCCCGGGGCGACCTCCGTGATGGGGAGCATCGATGCTGTCCGCACCCGTTCGTACCCTCCGCCGTCTGCTCGCCACCACCGTGCCGCTGACCCTGGCGGTCGGGTTGGCCGGTGCCGCACCGGCAGGCGCCACCGATCGGGACGCGGGTGGCGGCCAGCCACTGCCCGGGTACACCATCGAGATCCCGCCGTTGGCCCCGCTGGTGGTGGGCGGCAAACCGACGACGGTACGCCAGGGCGTGCACCGCCACGCCGGGTACCTGATCGAGGTCCCCGCCCGGTGGAACGGCAACCTGGTGCTGTGGGCGCACGGCTACCGCGGCCAGGGCACGGTGCTCTCGCCGGAGCCGCCGGCCTTCGGGTTGCGCGAGCGTCTGCTGGAGCAGGGGTACGCCTGGGCGTCGTCCTCGTACGACCGCAACGGCTTCGACATCCGCTCCGGAGTGCTGGGCACCAGGGATCTGGCCGACCACTTCGGCCGGACTGTTCGCCGGCCACAGCACACCTACCTGGCGGGGGTGTCGATGGGCGGGTACGTCATCGGTCGCTCGCTGGAGCAGTACCCCGGCTCCTACGACGGCGCGCTGCCGATGTGCGGGGTGCTCGGTGACCAGGCGCTGTTGGACTTCTACCTGGACTACAACCTGGTCGCGCAGGCGCTTGCCGAGGTGCCGGCCCATCCCACTCCGGCCGACTACCTGACCAACGCGGTGCCCCGCATCCAGGTGGCGCTGGGCCTGGCGGGCCTGACTCCCACCGGGCCGGACACCACCACCGAGCGGGGCAAGCAACTGCGGGCGATCACGGTGAACCGTTCGGGTGGCCCTCGTCCCGGTGCGGACGCCGCGTTCGCGGTGTGGAAGGACTTCCTCTTCTCCATCAGCGTGCCCACCGGGAGTGGCAACTCCCCCGCCCAGCGGCCCGATCAACTCGCCACCAACCTGCTCACCCGCTACACCCCGAACAGCCCGGTCAACGTGAACGCCGCCGTGCGGCGGGTCGCACCGGAGAACGTCGTGCAGCGGCTCCTGCCGACGCTGACCGAGGTGCCGCGGATCGCCGGTCGGCCCAGTGCGCCGGTGCTCAGCCTGCACGGCCTCGGTGACCTGTTCGTGCCGTTCAGCATGGAGCAGGCGTACGCCGCCGACGTGGCGCGGCACGGTCGCGGCGGGCTGGTGGTCCAGCGGGCCATCCGGGCCGCGCAGCACTGCGAGTTCACCCCGGCGGAGGCCGGCGCCGCCTGGGACGACCTGGTGTCCTGGGTACGCACCGGCAAGCGCCCGGTCGGTGACACCGTGACGGATCCGGCGGTGGTGGCCCGACCCGACTACGGCTGCCGGTTCAGTGACCGGGACGCGTACGCCGCCGGGGTCGGCACTCGCCGCCTCTACCCGGCCTGCTGAGCGACGGGGTAATGGGAACCCCCGTCGACGGGTCGGCGAACACTCATCGACGGGGGCAGCGCACGAGCCATTATCGACGGTAGACACATAGACCATGACGAACACCCTTGACCGTCGTACTCTTCTGCGGGTGGCCGGAGCATCGGCTGGCACCTCCGTGCTGGCCGGCGTCACCCTCGCCGGTGGCATGCCGGCCCACGCGGCCGACGGCGCCTTCCAGCACGGCGTCGCCTCCGGTGACCCACTGCCGGACGGCGTCCTGCTCTGGACCCGGTTGACCCCGACCGCCGAGGCGCAGCCTGGCTCCGGCCTCGGCCCCGAGGTGGGCGTGACCTGGCAGGTCGCCGCCGACCCGGACTTCACCACGGTGGTAGCCGCGGGGACACAGCACACCGGACCGGCATCGGACCACACGGTGAAGGTGGCGGTGGGCGGCCTGGCACCGGCCACCACCTACTGGTATCGCTTCGGCCACACCGGCGGCTGGTCGCCGGCTGGTCGGACCATGACGGCGCCACCCGTCGACGCGGAGATCGACCGGCTGCGCCTCGGCGTGGTGTCCTGCGCGAACTGGGAAGCCGGGTTCTTCGCGGCGTACCGGCATCTGGCCGAGCGAGGCGACCTCAACCTGGTGGTGCACCTGGGTGACTACCTCTACGAGTACGGCAGCGGGGAGTTCGACGCGGGCGGCATGGTGGTCCGGCCGGTGCGACCCGCGCACGAGGTGCTCACCCTCGCTGACTACCGGATCCGGCACGCGCTCTACAAGACCGACCCGGACCTGCAGGCGTTGCACGCCGCAGTGCCGTGGGTGATCACCTGGGACGACCACGAGGTGGCCAACGACCAGTGGTCCGGCGGCGCGGAGAACCACACGCCGGGCACCGAGGGGTCGTTCGCCGGTCGGCTCGCCGCGGCGCGGCAGGCGTACCTGGAATGGATGCCGGTGCGTGTCGGGGTGGACGGCGCGATCTACCGCCGGCTGCGTTTCGGCCGGCTCGCTGAGCTGTCCATGTTGGACCTTCGCACGTACCGGTCACAGCAGGCGTCCGGGACCGCGGTCGACGACCCGGGACGCACCATCACCGGCGACACGCAGATGTCCTGGCTCAAGGCCGGGCTGGCCACGTCCAGCGCGCGGTGGAAGCTGGTCGGCAACCCGGTGATGATCGCGCGGGTGGACGTCGGGGCTCTGCCCGCCTGGCTGCTCGGCCCGCTGGGTGCCCTACTCGGCATCCCGCAGAACGGCGCGGTGCTCAACACCGACCAGTGGGACGGGTACAACGCCGACCGCAACGAGCTGGTCGACTACGTGCGCGCCACCGGCACCCGTGACGTCGTGTTTCTCACCGGGGACATCCACACCTCGTGGGCCAACGAGGTGACCACCCGATCCACCGGGCCGAACAACCCGGCCGCTGCCGAGTTCGTGGTGCCGTCGGTGACCAGCGACAACGTCAACGACTTCCTCGGCCTGCCCGCCGGCAACGCGCTCAGCGCGCTGGGTGCCGGCCTGCTGCGTTCGACGAATCCGCACGTTCGCTGGACCGAACTGGACGGGCACGGCTACGGCGTACTGGAGGTGACCCGCGAGCGGTGCCGGATGGACTGGTATCACCTGGCCGACCGCACCCGCGCGGCCAGCACCAGCCGGTGGGTCGCCGGCTGGTCGGTGGGCGCCGGCTCGGCGAAGCTGCGCAAGGAAGGCGCGCCGCTGGCCTGAGACCGGCACGACGACGCCGGCCGGCCCCCTGCACGGGGGCCGGCCGGTGTGTGTCGCGGGTGTCACCACATCTGCTGGACGATGTCCGCCGCCTGCTCCTCCCACTGCGCGTACGCATAGGGGAAGGCGGAGACCTGGACGGTCTGCGCGGCGGCGGTCAGCGGCAGGTCCTGCCAGCCGCCGATGTTCTTGAGCGCGGTGAAGAACGCCGTGGCGGCGTACTCCGGGTCGGTGATCTGGTCGGGCGTGCCCCAACCGGACGACGGACGCTGCTGGAACAGCCCCTGTGAGTCGTGGTCGTTGTACGCGCCGAGGTGGCCGAGGTTGTACAGCTTCGACTCCTGCAGCGAGGTGGCGACGCCGATCACGGCGCCCCGGTCGCCGACACCTGTCTTCTTGGCGGCGTCGACGATCGCTCGCGCGTTGGCCAGTTGCGCGTCGTCGAGCGGGATGCGCGACTGTGCGCCCTCAATGCCGTGCGGGATCAACTGGTCGCGGCTGGGCTTGCCGGCCGGCGGCTTGCCGGTGGCGGAGCCGGTGGTCAGCCCGGACTCGACGGGCTGGTCCTCCTGCCGGGCCGGGCTGGCGGCCTTGGCGGTGGCCTTGCCGGTGGCCAGGTCGATGGCGGCCACGGCGCCCTGGTGCGGTCCGGAGGTGACCGGGGCGGCGGCCGCGGTCGGTGCGAGCGCCAGACCGCCGAGGGCGGCCACACCCACCGCGCTGAGCGCGGTCTTGCGGTACGAGTCCTTGACGATGGCGGGGAGCCATCGGGTGTCCTTGGCGATGGCGGGAAGCCATCGGGTGTCCTTGGCGATGGCGGGAAGCCATCGAGTGAAGTCGACCTTCACGATGGTTGCCCTCTCGATCGTGCGGAACGCTCCGGGGTGAACGCTCCTCGGGAGATGACCGCGGAAGAGGGTTTGGGCTCCGGCGGTACGGGGGACACAACCAGGTTCACGTGTCGGTCATTCCGGAAATGCCCGACCGTCGGCCCGCTGCGGCGCCGGTCACGGGCGCAGAATCGGACATCGCGGGCTCGCCCGCATCGGGCCAGACGGCCGTGACAGAGGGTGTTTTTCGGAACCAAAGGCGATGCCTGGAAGCCAGCCTTTGCTCTGCATACCTATACGCACCAGCTACGTTTCGTGACGATGCGTTCGTATGGCGAAAAGCCTCGGCGTCGGGCGCAACGCGCCCATGCGCAGGTCACGGGGCATGGTGCATATAGGTAAGCAGAGCAAAGGGGCCAGGCAAGGGTGATGGGGGGGCAGGCAGTTGGCAGCTTGCCGCTACCGCCAGTGAGCCTCTGGGCCTCCGCACCCTGGGTAGTTGCCGTGCGGCTCTCCGTACCGGACGAGAAGTTGCCCGGTGACCGACACCGCGCCCCGGCCGATCAGCGCCGCGCCCACCGGGGGGACCGAAGCGGGGCAGGCTCAGTTGTCGCTGTCACGTCCGGGCTCCGCGTCCCGCCTCCCGACGCCCTGGTCCGGCTGGACGAGTTCCTGGAAGACGGTGATGTGCAGGCCGGCGGGGGCGTCGAGGCGGGAGTTGAGTGACTGCCACGGCGTACGCGTCGGCGGCGCGACCTCGCTCGCCCCGGCGGCCACCAGTCGGGCGGTCGTCGCCGCCGCGTCGTCCACCTCGAAGGCCACCCGGATGCGCGGCGCGACCTGCCGACCCACCTCGACCTCGTCGATGAGGCGTTTCTGCGCGGGGTTGGCGATCTCCAGGGTGGCGCGGCCGGCGTCCAGGATCACCACCCGGGCATCCCCGTCGCCGCTGAACGCCGCCTCCTCGGGCAGGCCCAGCGCGTCCCGGAAGAACGCGACGGCGGCTTCGTGGTCGGCGGCCTCCACCACGAGACGCAGCTGACGGACCACGGGCACGGGCGAGTCGGCGGGGACGGGCGAGTCGGCGGCCATGGGCGGGATCCTAGCGCCGCGGCGGGGCTAGGTTGGGACCGTCCACGAGGGAGGGAGCGAGGATGGTGGGGAGTGATGACGCGTACCTGTTGCACCCGGTCGGGCGGGTCGCCTCGTCGTTGACCGATGCGGCGAGCGCCCCGCGGCAGGGCGACGAGGGGGCGCCGGCGGCGTGGCTGGTCTTCGACCCGCAGGTCGAGCGGGCCCTGCGTGACCTGCGGGTCGGCGCGGAGTTGCTGGTGTTGACCTGGCTGGACCGGGCCCGACGCGACGTGCTGGCGGTGCACCCCCGGGGCGACGAGAGCCGGCCGGAGACCGGGGTGTTCAGCACCCGCTCCCCGCACCGGCCCAACCCGATCGGGCTGCACCGGGTGCGGGTGCTCGCGGTGGACGGGCTGCGCGTCGAGGTGGCCGACCTGGAGGCACTCGACGGCACCCCGGTCCTGGACGTCAAACCGGTGCTGGGCGCGGCCGACGAGCGCTGAGCCCGTCGACCACGCACCAGCACGCCGCAGGAGTCAGTGGCCGCGGGCCAGCCACTCCTGCAGGTGTGGCGCCTCCGCGCCGATCGTCGTGTCGTCACCGTGGCCGGTGTGCACGACCGTCTCCGCCGGCAGGGTGAGCAGGCGGGTGCGGATCGAGCCGACGATGGTGTCGAAGTCGCTGTACGAGCGGCCGGTCGCGCCCGGACCACCGGCGAAGAGCGTGTCGCCGGTGAACACCACACCGAGGTCCGGGGCGTGGAAGCTGCACGCGCCGGGGCTGTGCCCGGGGGTGTGCAGGACCCGCAGCGTGGTGCCGGCCACCTCGACGATCTGCCCGTCGTGCAGCTCGCCGTGCGGTGGCAGGTGCGGGTGGACCAGGTCCCAGAGGACCCGGTCGGCGGCGTGCAGCAGCACCGGCGCGCCGGTGGCCTCGGCCAGCTCGGGTGCCACCCGGACGTGGTCGTCGTGGGCGTGGGTGGCCAGGATCGCCCGGACCTTCCGATCACCCACCAGGGCGAGGATCGCGGCCACGTCGTGCGGCGCGTCCAGGACGACGCACTCGCGGTCGTCGCCGATCACCCAGACGTTGTTGTCCACGTCGAACGTCTGCCCGTCCAGGGAGAACGTGCCGGCGGTGACCGCACGGTCGACCCGGGCCGTCATCAGAACACCACCACCGAGCGGAGCACGTCGCCGTGGTGCATCCGGTCGAACGCGGTCTCGACCTGGTCGAGCGCGATCTCCTCGGTGACGAACGCGTCCAGGTCGAGCCGGCCCTGCAGGTACAGCTCGGTGAGCATCGGGAAGTCCCGGCTGGGCAGGCAGTCGCCGTACCAGCTGGACTTGAGGGCACCGCCGCGCCCGAAGACGTCCAGCAGCGGCAGCTCGATCTGCATCTGCGGGGTCGGCACGCCGACCAGCACCACCGTGCCGGCCAGGTCCCGGGCGTAGAACGCCTGCTTCCAGGTCTCCGGTCGACCCACCGCGTCGATCACCACGTCGGCACCGAAGCCGCCGGTCGCGGCACGGATCGCCTCGACCGGGTCGGTCTCGGAGGCGTTGACGGTGTGCGTGGCGCCGAACTTTCGGGCCCAGTCCAGTTTGCGGCTGTCGGTGTCCACCGCGACGATCGTCGTCGCGCCGGCGAGGGCCGCACCGGCGACCGCCGCGTCCCCGACGCCGCCGCAGCCGATCACCGCGACCGAGTCGCCGCGGGTGACGTTGCCGGTGTTCATCGCGGCACCCAGCCCGGCCATCACCCCGCAGCCGAGCAGACCCACGGCGGCCGGCCGGGCGGCCGGGTCCACCTTCGTGCACTGCCCGGCGTGCACCAGGGTCTTCTCGGCGAACGCGCCGATGCCCAGCGCCGGGGCCAGCTCGGTGCCGTCGGTCAGGGTCATCCGCTGCTTCGCGTTGTGGGTGTTGAAGCAGTACCAGGGGCGACCCCGACGGCAGGCGCGGCAGACCCCGCAGACCGCACGCCAGTTGAGCACCACGAAGTCACCCGGGGCCACGTCGGTGACGCCGTCGCCCACCTGCTCGACGATGCCCGCCGCCTCGTGGCCGAGCAGGAACGGGTAGTCGTCGTTGATGCCACCCTCGCGGTAGTGCAGGTCGGTGTGGCAGACCCCGCAGGACTGGATCCGGACGATCGCCTCCCCGGGGCCGGGATCGGGCACCACGATGGTGGTGACCTCGACCGGTGCGCCCTTGCTGCGGGAGATGACTCCCCGGACTTCCTGGCTCACTTCGCCTCCTGCTGGTGGTGTGTCGGCAGGCTACCGCGACCACCACGGCCAGCCCAGCCAGCCGGACGGGTTATCGCGGGTGTTGCGGGGTACGCGGGCCGCACTCGACCACGGCCAACGGGAGTAGCCATGAAACTCGCGCACCTGCCGCTACGGCTCAGCATCGGCGCGTATTTTCTCAACTCGGGTCTGGGCAAGCGCAACCTGGAGGGTGCCGCCGCGGAGGGCATGCACGGGATGGCGGTCGCCGCCATGCCGCAACTCGGCCAGTTGGACCCACCGCGCTTCGCGAAGCTGCTGGCGTACTCGGAGATCGCCCTGGGGGCCGCGCTGCTCGCGCCGGTCGTCCCGGCCCCGCTTGTCGGGTTGGGCCTGACCGCGTTCGGCGCGGGTCTGGTGCAGCTGTACCTGAAGACGCCGGGCATGCGGGAGCCGGGCAGCATCCGGCCGACCCAGCAGGGCGCCGGGCTCGCCAAGGACGTCTGGCTGGTCGGTGCCGGGCTGACCCTGGTGTTGGAGGGGCTGACCCACGGCCGTCGACGCCGGTGAGCCCAGCCTGAGGAGCGGCGGTGACCCACTCGCGTTCGGTGCGGCCGTTCTACCGGCCGATGCGGCCACGTCGCCGGGACGAACGGCACCGTGCGGCCACCCCACTGGAACTGTTCTTCGATCTCTGTTTCGTGGTGGCCGTGGCGCAGGCGGCCAGCAGTCTGCACCACGACGTCGCCGAGGGTCACCTCCGCCACGCCGCGACCAGCTACGCCATGGTGTTCTTCGCGATCTGGTGGTCGTGGGTGAACTTCACCTGGTTCGCCTCGGCGTACGACACCGACGACGACGTCTACCGGATCACCACCCTGGTGCAGATCTCCGGAGCGCTGATCCTGGCGGCCGGGGTGCCACGCGCCTTCGCCGACGGCGACTTCACCGTCATCACCTACGGGTACGTGGTGATGCGGCTGGCCGCCGTCGTCAACTGGACCCGAGCCGCCGTCGGCGACCCCCGCCACCGCGCGTCGGCGCGCCGCTACGGCATCGGCGTGACAGTGGTGCAGCTCGGCTGGCTGCTGCGGCTGGCGCTGCCCGTCGAGTGGGGCATGGCGACGTTCGTGCTGCTGGTGCTGGCCGACCTGCTGGTGCCGGCGGTGGCCGAACGCCCGGGCATGACGCCCTGGCACCCCGAGCACATCGCCGAGCGGTACGGCCTGTTCACCCTGATCGTGCTCGGTGAGGCCGTCCTGGCCATCTCGATCGCGATCCAGACCGGGCTCGACGCCGGGGAGCATGGCCTCTGGTCACTCGCGGCGGCTGGCGCGGTCATCGTGTTCGCGCTCTGGTGGCTCTACTTCGACCGGCCCAGCGAGGCGCCCGACCGGCTGCCGTACTCCCTGATCTGGGGCTACGGGCACTACCTGGTGTTCGCCGCGATCGCCGCGATCGGCGCCGGCCTGGGGGTGTCGGTGGACGTCGAGCGGC
The DNA here is from genome assembly GCF_040648675.1 of Micromonospora sp. NPDC049101. Taxonomy (NCBI): domain Bacteria; kingdom Bacillati; phylum Actinomycetota; class Actinomycetes; order Micromonosporales; family Micromonosporaceae; genus Micromonospora; species Micromonospora sp. NPDC049101. The sequence continues at coordinate 9,791 of NZ_JBEZED010000034.1, forward strand.
ACCTCGCGCACGTCTCCGGGCGCACCGCCGCGTACGCGGTGGCGATCCCGATCGCCGTCTTCCTGCTCACGGTGTGGGTGCTCCAGGTACGCCGGCAGCAGCACGGCGCGGTGCTCGTCGCCTTCCCCGTCGTCGCGCTGCTGGCGCTGCTCGCGCCGCTCGGCCCGGCCCCGGTGCACGTGCTCGCGGCGCTGCTTGTCGCCCTCGTGACGCTGACCGTGCTGAGACGCCGCCGCGACGTCGGGCCGCACGCCGAGGTGGCCGGGGTCAACCCGGCCTGACCCGCCGTGGCGGGCATCCGGCAACCGGCGTCGGGCGCGGCACCGGGCGCGGCAGCCGGAAAGTAGGCAGAATTGCGGGCATGCCTCGCCGCCGATGGTTGCTGGCCGATCAGCTCGGGCCGCACTTCCTCGACGACCCCGACCAACAGGTGCTCCTGGTGGAGATCCGGGAGCTGTTCCGCGACCGGCCGATGCACCGGCAGAAGGCGCACCTGATCCTGTCCGCGCTGCGCCACCGTGCCGCAGAGCTGGGTGACCGGGCGCTGCTGCTGCGCACCGACACGTTCCGGGAGGCGCTGGCCCAGGTCGGTGACCCGCTGGAGGTGTGCCATCCGCACTCCCGGGCGGCGCTGCGTTTCGCCCGGTCGGTGCCGGGGCTGACCGTGCTGCCGCCACGCGGCTTCATCACCAGCCAGGCCGACTTCGCCCGCTGGGCGGACCGCCCGCGACGCGGCCCGCTGCGGATGACCGACTTCTATCGGCACGCCCGCCGCCACCACGAGGTGCTGACCGCCGCGACGGGGGCGGGACGCCGGCCCCGGGCCGAGACCCGGTCCGTGCCGGTGACGCCACCCCCGCCCCCACCGATCGTCGAGGATGACATCGACGCGGAGGTTCGCCGCGACCTGGACCGGTGGGCCGCCGACGGGGTGCGGTTCGTCGGCCGGGACGGCCCCCGCCTTTACCCGGCCACCCATGACGAGGCGCAGGCCCGGCTGACGCACTTCCTGACCCACCGCCTACCCGGGTACGGCCGCTACGCCGACGTGATGAGCATCGACGATCCGCTGCTCGCACACTCGATGCTCTCGTCCTCGTTCAACCTCGGGTTGCTGCACCCGGAGCCGGCGGTGCGCGCCGCCGAGCAGGCGTGGCGGGCCGGCACGGCCCCGCGTACGGCGGTGGAGCCGTTCATCCGGGGCCTGCTCGGCTGGCGGGAGTTCCTCTGGCAGCTCTACTGGTACTTCGAGCCGCGCTACCGGGGGGCGAACTGGCTGGCCGCGACCGAGCCGATGCCGCAGTGGTTCGCCGAGTTGGACGCCGACGCGGTGGAGGCCCACTGCCTGGCCGACGTCCTCGCGGCCGTCCGGGATCGGGCGTGGACGCACCAGACGCCCCGACTGCTGGTGTTGGCGAACTACGCGCTGCAACGCGGCTGGCGTCCCACCGACGTGGCGGACTGGTTCCAGCGCTGCTTCGTCGACGGCACCCACTGGGTGATGAACGCGACGGTGATCGGCATGAGCCAGTACGCCGACCTGGCCCGGGTGGACACCCGCCCGTACGCGGTGGACGGCACCGACATCGACGAGATCAGCGACTACTGCACCGGCTGCCGCTACACGCCGGAGCGGGCGCTCGGCGACCTGGCCTGCCCGTACACCGGGGGTTTCGAGAGTTTCCTGCACCGCAACCGGGCCCGGCTGCTGACCGATGCGCGGCTCGCTGCCGAACTGGAGCGCCGCGACGAGCCGGAGCACCGCGAGGCGGTGCTGGCCCAGGAGGAGAAGCGGGGCAGCACACCACCGTGACCCCGGCGGCAGCTCAGGCCACCTCGCGGGCCGGCGCCGCGGTAGCGCGGGAGAACCGAACCCCCTCGTCGGTGAGCCGGCCGTGCCGCATCAGCAGCACGTCGCGGGCGTAGTTCTGGTGCAGCCGCCAGGGCGCGCGCACACCCTGTCTGGGCAGCGCGTCGACACTGCGCAGCACGTAGGAGGACCGCAGGTCGATGAGCGGCGCCCGCTCGTCGTCGGCGGGCGGCAGCGGGGTGACGACCTGCTGGCCGGTGCGGTCCAGGTGGCGCAGCAGCCGGCAGACATACCCGGCGACCAGGTCGGCCTTGAGCGTCCACGACGCGTTGGTGTAGCCGACGGTCAGGGCGAAGTTCGGCACCCCGGACACCATCATGCCCTTGTAGGCCACCGTGTTCGCGAGGTCGACGTCGGTGCCGTCCACGCGCAGCCGCAGACCACCGAGGGCGAGCAGGTTCAGCCCGGTCGCGGTGACCACGATGTCGGCGGGCACCTGGGCGCCGGAGGTCAGGCGGACACCGTGCGCGGTGAAGGTGTCGATCGTGTCGGTCACCACCGACGCGTGGCCGTCGCGCACGGCGGTGAACAGGTCGCCGTCGGGTGCCACGCAGAGCCGCTGGTCCCACGGGTCGTAGCGGGGCGTGAAGTGCCTGTCGACGTCGTACCCCGCCGGGAGCCGGCGCCGCGCGGCCCGGCGCAGCACCCGCTTCACCAGGCCGGGGGCGCGCCGGCTGAGTTGGAAGGTGACGGTGGAGAGCAACACGTTCTTCCACCGCAGCACCGGGTACGCGGCCGTCGCCGGCAGCCGGCGCCGCAGCGCGTCGGCCAGCCGGTCGCGCGAGGCCAGCGCCAGGATGTACGTCGGCGAGCGCTGGAGCATCGTCACGTGGGCGGCCCGCTGGGCCAGCGCCGGCACCAGGGTGACCGCGGTGGCGCCGCTGCCGATCACCACCACCCGCCTGCCGGTGTGGTCGAGGTCGTCGGGCCAGTGCTGCGGGTGCACCAACCGCCCGGCGTACGCGTCGACACCGGGCAGGGCCGGGGTGTAACCCTCGTCGTAGCGGTAGTAGCCGGTGCAGGCGAACAGGAACGAGCAGGTCAGCATCACCGTCTCGGCGGTGTCGGTGCGCTGGGCGTGCACCGTCCACCGGGCGGTGCCGCTGTCCCAGTCGGCGCGCAGCACGCGGTGCCGGAAGCGGATGTGCCGGGGCACGTCGTACTCCCGGGCGGTCTCCCGCACGTACTCGCGGATGGTCGCGCCGTCGGCGATGGCCTTCGGGGCGGTCCACGGCTTGAACGAGTAGCCGAGGGTGAACATGTCCGAGTCCGAGCGGATGCCGGGGTAGCGGAACAGGTCCCAGGTGCCGCCGATGGCGTCGCGTGCCTCCAGCACCGCGTACGTCTTGTCGGGGCAGTCGCGGCGCAGGTGGCAGGCCGCGCCGATGCCGGACAGGCCGGCGCCGACGATGAGCACGTCGACGTGGTCGGAGGCCATCGCGTTCCTCCATCCGGGCGTGGTGCACGGACGTTAACACCGCACCCGGATGGAGGAAACGACTAGTCGGAGGCCTTGGTGGACGTCATGATCCAGTTGGTTTCCCAGGTCTGCTCGCCGTCGACCGAGAACGCCTGCTCCCAGCGGGCGGTGGTCGCGCTGATGTCCGACCAGATGAACCGGCACCGCACCGGCCGCCCCTCGTGCTGGTCGTCGGCGTAGAAACGGCCCACCCCGTCGACGAAGCGGCCCACCATCGGCGGCTGCCCCAGCACCCCGTCGACACTGCTCATCCAGTAGATCGACCACTCCTGCCGGGCCGGGTCGAAGATCCGGACGGTGGCGCCCGCGGAGCCCTTGGTCGGGAAGGTGATCTCGTCGAAGTTGCCGCCACCACCGAAGAAGCTGTGCGCGACCGACACCCCGGGAAACTCCTCCCACTCGTCGGAGCCCACCAGCCGCTCGCGCAGCCGCCGGTTTACCACGTTCCAGGTGCCCACATAGAAGTCGAAGTCGCCCATCAGCGGCCCACCGGCCCTTCCGCTCGCGTGTCGTTGAGATATCCAGCCAGGTTGGGGGTGTCCGGCGCAAGCAGGTGCCGAACCCAGGCGGCCCGCTCGTGCTCCAGCACCGCCAACTCCCACACACACCCGATCGCGGGTGGACGTACCTCCACGAAGTGGGTCGGGTCGTGGTCCGGGCAGTCCAGCGCCGGCTGCCCGGCCGCGGCGACGCGGACCTCCAGCGCGTTGTCCCACACCCAGGTGTACGCCAGCAGGTAGGCGCCGGTGTCCGCGCCCCGGTGCAGCACCACCCACCCGGCGGCCGGGGTGCCGTCGTCGACGATGTCCACCAACAGCAGGGGCAGTTGGTCGTACGCGGCCTTCTCCACCTCGGGCTCGATCGGTTGCTCCGGCTGGTCTATGTGGTAACGCTTGAGTTGCCGACCGTCCACCGTGATCGGTCCCGGCGTCCGTAGTTCCTTCTCGCGAAAAGCCATGCCGGGACGGTAGGACGGGTCCCCTGACAACTAGTGTCAGTGGAGTGCGGGCCTCTCGACTTCTTTCCCTCCTGCTGCTGCTCCAGCAGCACGGCCGGCTGACCGCCACCCAGCTCGCCGAGCGGCTGACCGTCTCCCCCCGCACGATCTACCGGGACGTGGAGTCGTTGCACGCCGCCGGCATCCCCCTCTACGGGGAGGCCGGGCACGCCGGCGGCTACCAGCTTGTCGACGGCTGGCGGACCCGGCTGACCGGGCTGACCACCGAGGAGGCCGACCGGCTGTTCCTGGCCGGGTTGCCCGGCCCCGCCGACGAGTTGGGCTACGGCGACGTGGTGGCCGCGCTGCAACTCAAGCTGCACGCCGCGCTCCCCGCGCCGCTGCGCGACCGGGCGACCCAGCTCCAACAGCGCTTCCACCTGGACACTCCCGGCTGGTACGCCGACGGCGACGCCTCCCCCGAGCTGGCCCGCACGGCCGAGGCGGTCTGGCGGCAGCACCGCGTCGAGGTGCGCTACCGCGGCTGGAACGGCGAGACGACCCGGGTGCTGGAGCCGTACGGCCTGGTGCTCAAGGGCGGCCGCTGGTATGTGGTGGCCGACCAGCCCGGCCGGGGCGCTCCGGCGACGTACCGGGTCAACCAGATCCTCGCGCTGACCCCGCTGCCGCAGGAGTTCGTCCGACCTGCCGACTTCGACCTGCCGGCCTGGTGGCGGGCGCACGTGGTGCAGTTCCGCGCCCGCCTGCACCGCGACGAGGCCACCGTCCGACTCTCCCCCGCCGGTCGGCAACGGCTGCGCGAGGTCGGCAGCGATCCGGTGGTGGCCGCGATGGACGCGAGCGCCCAGCCGCCGGACGCCCAGGGCTGGGTGACCGCGGTGCTGCCGATCGAGTCACTCACCCACGCCCACGGCGAGTTGCTGCGCCTCGGCGCCGACGTGGAGGTGCTGACCCCTGTCGCGCTGCGCGAACGCCTGGCCGCGACCGCCGCCGGGCTCGCCGCGCTCTACGCACCCGACGCGACGACGCCGCCGACCGCGTGACGTAGGTCGCTCAGGTTGGCCGCTGGCACCGCTCTGGGAGACTCTGTGCTCGTGGATGCGCTCTCGGTACGGGGACTTAGCCGCAACTTCGGCGACCTGGTCGTGCTCGACGACGTGAGTTTCACGCTCGCGGCCGGCCGGATCGCGGTGGTGCTGGGGCCCAACGGCAGCGGCAAGACCACCCTGCTGCGCTGTGTGGTCGGCGCCGACCGGCCGGACGCGGGTGAGGTGCTGGTGCAGGGTCGGCGGGCCGACGAGACCGACCCGCAGGTGCGGGCGCTGGTGGCGGCCGCCCTGGACGACATCGACTTCTTCCCGGACCTGTCCGTGGTCGAGCACCTGGAGCTTGTCGCGTACGCCCACGGGAGCAGCGCCGAGCCGGTCGAGGAGGTGCTCACCGAGCTGGGTCTGGAACCGGCCCGCGACCAGTTGCCGGTGACCCTGTCCAGCGGGCAGCGGCGCCGGTTGGCGTTGGCCTCGTGTTTCGTGCGGCCACGCCGGGTGCTGATCCTGGACGAGCCGGAGCAGCGCCTGGACGTCCGCGGGCGGCAGTGGCTCGCCGAGCGGCTGCTGCGGGAACGCGACGCCGGCACCGCCGTGCTGCTGGCCTCGCACGACCCGGAGCTGATCGACGCGGTGGTCGACGAGCGCATCGAGATCGGCCGGTGACCGCCCCGCCGGCCACGATCGCCGACACGCCGACCGGGGTGCCCACCGCCCGACAACTGCGTACCCACCTGCGTCGGGCCCGCAGCCGGCACCACGACCACTCCCTCGGCGAGGTGCTGGGCGACGCGTACGTCATCGTCCTGTTCACCGGCATGTACGGCTGGTTCGCGATCAGCGCCAGCCGCGACCTGCTGGACTCCCCCACCGTGGGCCAGGCCGAGCCGGGGGTGCGCTGGTGGCTGGCGGTCGCCGCGCTGCTGGCCGGCGCCGGCCTGGCCTGGCGTGGCCTGCGCGCGCTCGGCCCGCTGCTGGTCACCCCGGCCACGCAGAGTTGGGCGGTCAGCGCGCCGGTCGACCGGCGGGCGTGGCTGGCGCCGCGCTTCGTCCTGTTGCTGCTGGGGGCGGCGGCCGGCACCGCGGCGCTCGGGGTGGCCGTGGCGGCGCTCGGGGGCGCCAGCGATCCGGCCACGCTGGGTTGGGCGGCCGCGGCCGGCGCGGGGTGGGGTGCGGCGGCGCTGGCACTCAGCGTCGTCGCCCAGAGCAGCCGGGCGGGACGACGGTGGCCGGCGGTGGCCGGCGCGGCGCCGATGGTGGTGGCCGCCGTCCTCACCGCCGGAGTGGTGCTCCTCGGTCATCTCGGTGACGGGCTGCCCCGGCCGGCGGCGACGCCGACCGTCGCGCTGTTCGCCCTCGCGCTGCCCCTCGTCGGCCTGGGCACCATCCGCGCGGTGCGCGCGCTGCCCCGCGTCGACCGGGCCACGCTGACCACCGGCGCACAGTTCGCCAACGCCGCCGCCACGGCCACGATCCTGCTCGACCCGAGCCTGCTCGCCGGCCTGGTGGAGAGCCGCCGGTGGCGTCGGATCGGGCGGGTCCGCAGCCGCCGGTTCCTCCCCGGGCCCGGCTGGTGGGCGTTTTTGCAGGCCGACGTACGCCGGTTGCGCCGCCACCCGAGCGCCCTGCTGATCTGGGCGACGCTGATCGGGGTGCAGTACGCTGCCGCGCTCGCCCTGCCCGGGTTGGCCGGGGCCGCGCAGGTGGTGTTCGCGTACCTCGCCGCCAACCGGCTCACCGGTGGTCTGCGGTCAGTCAGCCGCTCACCCGGGTTACGACGGGCCCTCGGCGGCAGCGACGCCCTGTTGCGGGGGATCCACCTGGTGGTGCCGGCCGTCGGCGCGGGGCTGTGGTGGTTGTCGACCCTGCCGAGTGCCCCGCCGGGCCCGTCTTGGTTGGCGCCGACGCTGGCGCTCGGCGTGGTGGCCGCCGCGTTCCGGGCCGGCACCCGCCCGCCGATCAACTACGGTGGCGCGACGGTCAACACCCCGTTCGGCATGATCCCGGTCGACCTGGTGCGGCAGGGCTCACGCGGGCCGGCGCTGCTCGCCGGGCTGGTGCTGGTCCAGCTGTTCCTGGGCTGAGGAGTCGCCCCGCCGCCGAGGGGACGCACGGTGGCGGTGGCGGTGCTCAGGAGGGCCGGCCGCGGCGGCCGAGCGCGGCGGCGATCTGCGCGATGCCCTCGTCGATCTCGGTCGTCGTACGGGCCGCGTAGCCGAGCACGAGGCCCGGCCGGTAGGGGCGCTGGCAGTGCCAGGACAGCGGTTGCACCTTCACCCCACGCGCCAGCGTCGCCTCCGCCAGCTCGGTGTCGACCACGGCGTCGTCCAGCGTGATCATCAGGTGCAGGCCGGCGGCGGCGCCGTGCACGGTCGCCGACGGCACCGCGCGGGCCAGCGCGGCGATCATGGCGTCCCGCCGGCGGATGTGTCGGCGGCGGAGCAGCCGCAGATGCCGCTCGAAGGCGCCGGAGGTCAGCAGCTCCGCCAGCACCAGTTGCGGTAGCACGGCGTTGCCCAGGTCGGCGTTGCGCTTGGCGGTCACCACCGCCTCGCGCAGTCGCGGCGGCACGAGCAGCCAGCCGACCCGCAGGGCGGGGGCGAGCAGTTTGGAGACGCTGCCGGCGTAGCAGACCTGCTCGGGCAGCAGACCGCGCAGCGCCGGCACCGGAGGACGGTCGTAGCGGTGCTCGGCGTCGTAGTCGTCCTCGATGATCAGGCCGCCGGCCCGCGCCCAGGCGACGAGCTGGCGGCGACGGTCACCGTCGAGCACGACGCCGGTCGGGAACTGGTGTGCGGGGGTGAGCATCACGGCCGGCACGCCGCTGTCGGTCAACTCGTCGACCCGCAGCCCGGCGTCGTCGACGGTGATCGGCGGGGTGTCCATCCGCCAGTTGCTCAGGTGCTGCCGCACGCCCAACGAGCCCGGGTCCTCGACCCCGATCCGGTCGACGCCGGCAGCGGTGAGTGCCTGGGCGAGCAGCCCGAGCGCCTGGGTGACGCCGGCCACGATGATCACCTCGGTGGGGTGGACGCTGATACCGCGGTTGCGGGCCAACCAGGCCGCGACGGCCTGTCGCAGCGCCGGCGCGCCGCACGGGTCGCCGTAGCCGAGGTCGGCCGCGGCGAGCCGGCGCAGCACGGTCCGTTCGGCGCGCAGCCAGTCCGCGCGGGGAAAGGCGGTCAGGTCGGGTACGCCGGGCGCCAGGTCGATCGTCGCGTGCGCCGCGCGTACCGCCTCGAAGATGTCGGTGCTCGGTGCCGGCGGGAAGGTCGCGACAGGTGCCGGCGCGGCGGCCGGGGTGGGTGTGGGCGCGGCTGGCGCGCCGACGACAACCGTTCCGGCTCGGCCCCGACCGGAGATGTGCCCCTCCTCGGCGAGGCGCTGGTACGCCTCGGTGACCACGCCCCGGGAGACGCCGAGGTCGGCGGCGAGCACCCGGGTGGGGGGCAACCGTTGCCCGACCGGCACCCGCCCCTCGGCGATGGCCTGCCGCAGCCGGTCGGTCAGCCAGTCGGTGCGCCCGCCCGGCGCCGCGTCCGTGACGCTCAGGTGCAGGAAGTCCGACCCGGCCGATATGGACCCCTCGGACAGCATCGGTTTGGCTCTGCCCATCGGACCATTGTGGCAGCAGAGTGAGCAGGAGCCAGCCCCGTCAACTCCGCCGGAGGACGATCGTGACCATCCCGTTCCTGATCACCACGCTGATCGTGGTGGTCACCCCCGGCACCGGGGTGTTCTTCACCCTCTCCGCCGGGCTGTCCCGGGGCGCCCGAGCCGGCGTGCTGGCCGCGTTCGCCTGCACACTGGGCACGCTGCCGCACCTGCTGGCGGCGATGACCGGGCTCGCCGCGCTGTTGCAGACCAGCGCCGTCGCGTTCGACATCGTCCGGTACCTCGGTGTCGGTTACCTGCTCTACCTGGCCTGGTCCGCCGCACGCGACCGCGGCGCCTTCGCGTCGACGACCGACGACACACCCCACTCGGCGGCCCGGGTGATCGTCTCCGGCGTGGTGGTCAACCTGCTCAACCCGAAGCCGACGCTGTTCTTCGTCGCGTTCCTGCCGCAGTTCGTCGGCGACTCCACGGTGGGCTCGACCCAGGCGATGCTCACCTGCGGCGCGGTGTTCATGCTGCTCACCTTCGTGGTGTTCAGCGGCTACGGCATCTTCGCGGCCCGGCTGCGAGACCGGGTGCTGACCCGACCCCGGGTCACCGACTGGCTGCGGCGATCCGTCGCCGGCACGTTCGTCGCGCTCGGCGTGACGCTCGCCCTCACCCAACGATAGGAGTGCCGTGCAGTTCGAGCATGCGGCGCGGCTTCGCGTCGCGTACCCCGATCTGGTCGCCGGCGTGGTCCACGCCACCGGCATCACCGCCACCGCCGACGTGGCGCGGCGCACGGCCGGCCACCTCGCCGTCGCCCGCACGCGGTTGGCCAGCGGGGCCGAGAGCGGCTTCCCGGAGATCCAGGCGTGGCGGCGGGCGTACGCGGCGATGGGGTTACGGCCCACCCGGTACCGGTGCGCGGCGGAGGCGCTGCTGCGCCGCCTGCGCCTGGACGGCGAGCTGCCCCGGGTGCATCCGCTCGTCGACCTCTGCAACGCCGTCTCCGCCGCGTACGCCATCCCGATCGCGGCGTTGGACCTGGACCGGGTCGACGGTGACCTGGTGGTCCGACCCGCGCGTGGCGACGAGGAGTACCAGACCTTCGCCGGTGACACCGAGCATCCCGAGCCGGGCGAGGTGACCTTCGCCGACAGCGCCGGGCGGGCACACGCCCGGCGCTGGACGAACCGACAGAGCGGGTGGTCCGCCGTGCGGGCCGGCACCTCGTCGGTGCTGATCGTCGCCGAGGCGCTGCACGCCGACGCCGAACCGGCGATGACCCGGCTGGTCGCCGCGCTGGTGCGGGAGCTGACTGACGGGTGGTCCGCGCCGACGAGCCACGCGGTGCTGACCGCCGCCGCGCCGCGCTTCAGCGCCGAGACCTCCGGTGGCGACGTCGGTCAGGCGGTGTCGCCGGGGACGAGGTGACGGTAGCCGGGGATCGTCTCGCCGAACCAGCCGGCAACGCTGGCCAGGCCACGCTCGTTGAGCTGCGCGTCGTGGATCGGGTACGTCGCGGCGGCACCCACGGCACCGGCGAACCGGATCGCCTCGTCCAGGCGCAGCCACGACCCCTGGGCCGGGACGAGCAGGGTGTGCACCGGCTCGTCCGGCACGTGCAGCGCGTCGCCCGGGTGGTAGAGCCCGTCGCCGATCAGGTAGCCGAGGTTGGGGCAGTCCGGTTGTCCCTCGTGGATGAACGCGTGCCGACCGCCGTGGGCGCTGACCGCGATGCCGGCCGCCGTGAAGCGCTGCCCGGCGCTGACCCGGGTGACCGGCAGCGGAGCGAGATCCGGCAGGCGGGCACCGGCCGGGGCGTACACGGGGACGCCCCGGCCGGCCAACCGCAGCACGTCCACGTGGTCGCTGTGTTCGTGGGTGACCAGGACGGCGTCCGCGCCGACCAGGGCGCGGGGCTCACTCCACGTGCCCGGGTCGACGACCAGCACCCCGCCGTCGTGCTCGACGCGGACGCACGAGTGGGTGAATCGGGTGACCCGCATCCGGCGACCGTACGCCCCCGGCCGATCAGTCATGGTCCCCGTGACCGGTGTGCGTGGGCGGTCGACCCGGCGCCTGGCCCGGATCGACGACGACGAACTGCCCCATCATCCCGGCGTCCTCGTGCCAGAGCAGGTGGCAGTGGTACAGGTAGGGCAGCCTCAGCGCATGCGCCGGGCCGTCGCCCGGACGATGTACGTGAACTGCGCGCCGAACGCCACGAACGCGACCACCACCCCGACGACGACGGTCAGCCCGGTTCCGGCCCCGAGCGCCCCGGCCACCAGGGCGACGCCGAGCCCGCTCAACACCGCGTTGACCGCCCCCACCAGAGCGGCCGTGGTGAGCAGGAACTCCCACCGTCCCGGTCGGGTGCCGACCAGGCTCCACGCCGCCTGCATGCTGTCGTCGGCGATGACCGCGTCGGCGAAGAACTCCCGCTCGCCGGCCAACTCGTGCTGGTAGTAGGCCCGGATGCGCTGGATGCGCCGCAGGTCCAACGAGTTCTCGACGGTGGTCTCCACCAGCCGCAGAAACGTCAGCACCCCGATCACCACCAGGGTCGGCAGCACCGCGGCCAGGTACGGCCGGACCACCCGGTCGTTGCCGGAGACGAAGCCGAGGCCGATCAGCGCCGCCGACAACACCGACAGGAAGATGGTGGCGCGACCGGTGGACTCGGCGATGGTGCCGGCCCGGGAGGTCTGTAACGCGAAGTGCTCGGTGGTCAGGGCGGAGAGGAGCGCCTTCTCGCGGTCACCGTCGTCCATCCCACCTACCCTCCGCAGTCGTCCGACTCGGTTACCGTCACCCTATGAGCGTTGGCGGCGGTGCGGGCGGCGAAACCGGCAGTCCCGAACGGGACAGCGGGCGGCAAAGCCGGCACGTATTCTCCGCATTCCGGTGATCAGTAGGCGGCGGGGCCGGCCGACGGTGGAGGGAGAGCGGATGCCCGGGTGGGCTGGTCGGGGCGGGCGGCAACGACGCGCCTTCGCCGTCGGAGGGCCGCTGCTCGTGAGCGCCGCCCTCATGCTGGTGGCAGCCTGGCGCACCACCGGCTTCCTCAGCGACCTGCTGCTCAACCTCGGTGCCAGCGTGGTGCTCGCGGCCATCTCGTACGTCATCTTCGACCCACTGTTCGAGGAGGCGCGCAAGGCGCGGGTGCAGGAGCACCTGAGCTTCGACCAGCAGGCGTTCGTGACCCGGCTGCACCGCTCCGGCCGCCGCGTGCGCATCCTCGACACCTGGACGATCCTGCTGGAGCAGCGGCACCGCGAGGACACCCTGACCGCGATCCGCACGGCGCTCGGCAACGGCGCCCAGGTGCAGTTGCTGCTGCTCGACCCGGACTGCACCGCCGCGCAGCAACGCTCCGAGGAGCTGGAACGCCAGCGGGTGGACGTCCCCCGACAGATCCGCACCAACCTGCGGCACCTGGCCGCCTTCGCCGACGCCCTCGACTCGCGGCTGCGGCAGCGCCTACAGGTCCGGCTCTACGACGCGTCCCCGTCGATCCAGCTCTACCAGTGGGACGGGCGGGCGCTCATCTCGTTCTTCCCGATCGGGAAGTTGTCGTTCAACGTTCCGCAGCTCGAGGTGGACATGGACAGCCCGTGGGGCGGGTTCGTGCACGCCCGGTTCGAGGAGCTGTGGGAGCACGAGCAGGCCACCCTGGACCTGGAGCGGTACTGGTCGGTCACGGTCACGCTGCGCCACGAGGACTCGGACGTGGTCGAGGTGCGGGTGCCGTACGCGACTGTCGACGGGCAGCACTACGTCGACTGCCGCCGGTTCCGGGTGACCGGGCTGGTGACCATGCGGGCCGCGCTGCCACCCCGCTCGCCGGGAGCGGCCCCCGCGGTGTTCACGCTGGCCGAGCCGTCCGACGGCGACCACCCGCCGGTCGCCGCCGTGAAACGGCACTTCGACCAGAAGTACGGCCACGGCGACGGGGAACGGGAGATCTACCGCCTGGTCCCGCCCCCGGGCAGCCCGCGTCCCCCGGCACCTCGCGCCGCGGCGACCGGCGACGCGCACGGACGGTGACCCCCGGCGCACCCGATCGACGGCGCGCGGGAAACAATGGTGGCCCACCGTGACTGCCAGGAGGACCATCCGCGTGTCGCCCACCCCCACACCGCCAGCCGGGCCGGCGCAGCTGCGCGCCGACTGCGAACGCTGCTTCGGGCTGTGCTGCGTGGTGCCCGCGTTCGCCGCGTCCGCCGACTTCGCCATCGACAAGCCCGCCGGGCAGCCCTGCCCCCACCTGGGCCGGGACCACCGCTGCGGCATCCACACCGAGCTGCGGCAACGCGGGTTCCCCGGCTGTACGGTGTTCGACTGCTTCGGCGCCGGTCAGCAGGTCGCCCAGGTCACCTTCGGCGGGCGGGACTGGCGCGACGCGCCGGAGACTCTGCCGGCGATGGCGCAGGCGTTCGCGGTGCTGCGACCGCTGCACGAGCTGCTCTGGTTCCTCACCGAGGCGGTGGCGCTGCGCCTGCCCGCCGACCTGCGCGCCGAGCTGGAGCACGCCCGCGCCGAGACCGCCGCACTCACCGAGGGCGACCCGACGCACCTGGGCAGGGTGGATGTCGACGCGCATCGGGACCGCGTCAACCCGCTGCTGTCCCGGGCCAGCGACGCGGCCCGCTCCCCCGGGGGCGCCGACCATCGGGGTGCCCACCTGCTCGGCGCCGACCTCCGCCGGGTCGACCTGCGCCGGGCCAACCTGCGCGGGGCGCTGCTGATCGGCGCCGACCTGCGGGGAGCGGACCTGAGCCTGGCCGACGTCACCGGCGCGGACCTGCGCGGGGCCGACCTGGGGGGCGCGGACCTGCGGCGCACGCTCTTCCTGCACCAGACCCAGCTCGACGCCGCCCGGGGCGACACACACACCGGCCTGCCGGCGACGCGCACCCGGCCGGCGCACTGGACGGCACTGACCCTCACCCCGGTCCGCCAGCCAACCCGATCCCCCGCCGCCGCCCGCCGCCGACGCCGCTGATTTCCGCGCCTCCACCCGCTGTCGCTGATCCCCCGCCGACGCCGCTGGTCGGGAGGTTTCGGCCGTGACGACGCCGGGTAGCCAGCGCCGACGCGGACCGGCATCGACGGGGGGCACGGCGTGGGCTACCGAAAGCGCGACGGTGAGCTGCCGGGCGACCCGCAGCACAGCGAGGACGAGGCCGGCCAGGTGCCGCTGGTGCAGGTCGAGGCGGACACCGAGGTCCCCGCACCAGCGGACACCGACGTCCGGCCGGACATCGTGACCGAGCCCGACAACTCGGGCGTCGCCGGTGGTTCGTCCGGCAGTAGCGGCGGGGGTTCCAGCATGCCTGGGCACCCGGACGCGACCCGCTGACCCGGGCTCAGCGGCTGGTCAGCGCGCTCCGGGCCTCGGTCATGCCCTTGTTGGCGAGCCCGTCGGCCCGCTCGTTCTCCGGATGACCGTTGTGCCCCTTGACCCACAGCCAGGTGACCTCGTGTCGTTCGCAGGCCGCCTCCAGTCGCTGCCACAGGTCGGCGTTCTTCACCGGCTGCTTCGCGGCGGTCCGCCAGCCGTTGCGCTTCCACGAGGCCAGCCAACTGGTGATGCCGTTGCGCACGTACGTGCTGTCGGTGTGCAACTCCACGGTGACCGGCCGGTTCAGGCTCTCCAACGCCTGGATGGCCGCCATCAGCTCCATCCGGTTGTTGGTGGTCGGCGTGGCCTCACCGCCGCACAACTCCCGCTCGTGGTCGCCGTAGCGCAGCAGCGCACCCCAACCGCCCGGCCCGGGGTTGCCGCTGCACGCCCCGTCGGTCCAGATCTGCACGCCCCTGCCGGCCGCCGCGTCCACCATGCCCGGCAACCTACCGGGCGATGACCTCGTCCTCCCCGCGCGGGGGGCCGGCACACCGAAGCCGGGTGGCCAGCGCCGAAGCTGGGAGGCCGGAGGCCGGCACCCCGAGGCCCAGAGGCCGGCACGCCGAAGCCGGGTGGCCGGCACCGCATTCGGTGCCCCACTTCCGGGGCAGCTCTACCGGCGGCGCAGGAGATGGACGCCGGTCAGGTCAGCTGGCGTGCTCCCCATCCGCCCTGGGCTCCGAGCCCAGCGGGTCGCCCACCACGGCGGGCGGGACGGCCGGTGCGGGGCGGGTCGGGCGCAGCCGGTCGCGAACGCGGTGCGCCGCGTCGCCGGCGGTGGCGGTGATCATCGGCAGCAGTCTGGTGGAGTTCATGATCGCGACCTCCTCGGCCGGGGTGGTGGCGCCGTCGAGGAAGCGCAGCACCCGCTCGGCCGGATTGCGGTCGAAGAGCCGGTCGAAGAACTCCGGACCACCCACCCCGCCCCGGTCCAGCGCCCGCAACGCCACCGCGTCCATCCAGCGGTGCCGGCGCGGGTACGCCGCCCGCGGCACCGGCGGTCGACCCGCCGCGAGGGCGCGGGCCACCTGGTCGGCCTGGCGGTACATGGCGGAGAAGGTGAAGCCGGTGGACGGGCGGGTCGCGCCGCCCGCCGTGCCCAGGCGGACCACGCGGGGTGACGGTCGGGCCGGGAACGGGGCGTCGGTCATCGGGATCACCCCGTTCTCCACCTCGCGCAGCCGCAGCCCGGTCGGATCGAGCCCGAGCAGGTCCCGGTAGCCGGCGAGCGCCGTGTCGTACCCGGCGTCGGTGAGCAGGTCGGGCGAGAACTCGGTGTACTCGACGAGGGCGTAGCGGTCGCTGACCGGCAGCACGTACCCGAAGGACACGCCCCGGGGCGGCTGCGGGGTGCGGAAGTCCATCAGCACCGCCCGCGCCGGGTCGAAGACGGGCCGGTCGGCCTCCAACCACCAGCCGCGAAAGTGCTGCAACCAGGTGGTCCGCCCGGCCCGTGCCGGTGGGCGGGGGCGGGAGTCGAGCACCCAGCCGGCCCGCACGGTCCGCCCGTCGCCGACGCGCACCCGCACCCGGGTGCCGTCGTCGGTCACCGTGTCGGCGGGGGCAATGATCCGGGTGGCGTTCAGCCGGCGCTCGGCCTCGGCAGCCCGGTCGTAGACCGGGCCGGAGCGCAGCATGGCGTACCGCAGCGGGGTGAGGTCCAGAACGCGGCGCCGGGCCGCCGTGGCCACCTCGACCTGCTGCCACCTCGCGCTGAGCAGCGGGTCCAGGTCGGTGTCGGGGTGGCCCCAGAACGCCCAGGTGCGGTCCTGACCGCGCCGGCGGACCGGGTCGACGACGGCGATCCGCAGCCCGTGGACACCGTGCCGGTCCAGTGCGGCGAGCAGCAGCGACGCCGCGCCGCCGCCACCGAGCAGCGCGAGGTCGACGTCGAGCGGCGCGGCATCGGTCACCGCTTTACGCTGTCACACCGGCGGGCCCGGCCACGCGCCGCCACCGGGGCGGGCGCTCAGGCCACCGGGGCCGGCGACCGCGGGACCGGGGGCGGGTCGGTGAACGCCCGCGCGACCGCCGCGCGGTTGAAGACATGCCAGGTGGCGGCGGAGACGCCGATCGCCACCACCAGTCCGACCCAGTACGGGGCGGTGATGCCGAACCGGGCGGCGAGCAGCCCACCCAGCAGTGCTCCCACGCAGTTGCCCCCCGCCGCCACGAAGAGGGTGGTGCTGGCCACCCGGCCCTGCAACGTCGGTGGGGTGAGTCGTTGGCGCAGGGAGTTCGCGACGATGTTCCACAGCGCGCTGTGCACACCGAAGGCGAAGAGCGCGAACCCGACCACGAGGGTGCTGCGGGACGCGGCCAACGCCAGGTGCAGCCCTGCCTCGATGAGCAGGCCGACCCGGATCGTCCAGGTGGCGCTGATCCGGGCGATGATCCGGTCGCCGAGGAACGCGCCGAGCACCCCACCGGTGGCCATGCAGGTGAAGAGCAGGCCGTAGCCCACGGACCCGAGTCGCAGCCGCTCGCCGGCGAGCAGCACCAGCACCGCGAGCGCGGCGGTGAGGGTCACGTTGAGCAGACCGATCAGCACGGCCATCGTGCGCAGCAACCGCTGGTGGGCCAGCCACCGCAGGCCCTCGACGATCTCGGCGCGCATCGAGCGGGTGCGGCGTTCCTGTTCGTCGCCGACGACGGCCCGGGAGTCCCCGCCGATCAGCGCCACCAGTACGGCGCTGAGGGCGTAGGTGACGGCGTTGACCAGGAACGGGCTGCCCGCCGAGAGCGCGAACAGGAAGCCGCCGAGCGGGCCGGCGAGCATACTGTGCATGAGGGTGGCGCCGCCGCTGAGCCAGCCGTTGGCGCGTTCCAGGCGGTGCCGTGGCACCACGATCGGCACCATGGCCTGGCTCGCCGCGCGGAACACGATCTCACCGGTGTTGACCAGGAACAGCACCGCGAACAGCAGCGCCACCCCGCCTCGGCCGGTGAGGATCGCCGTGGCCAGCACGGCGAGCGCGACCACCCGGACCAGGTCGATGACGATCATCAGACGGCGCCGGTCCATCCGGTCCACCAGCACCCCGCCGGGCAGGGCGAAGAGCAGCCACGGCAGCCACGCCACGGCGGACGCCCCGGCGACCACGAGCGGGTCGTCGGTACGCGACGCCACGAAGAGCGGCGCGGCGACGGTGGCCAGGCCACTACCCAGGGCCGAGAGGGTGCTCGCCGCCCACAGTCGGGCGAACGCCGCTCCCAGCCCAGTTCCCACGTTCCGTGTCACGGCGAGCGAACCTACCAGCGTCTTCCCTGCACGCACGGGGATTTATCCCTCCGGTGGAGGCCGCCCCCCGGCCGGATTGACAGGCAACTTGCTGGTTGCCTATGGTGACAGGCAACCGATTGGTTGCCTGTTGCGGGGAGGGTTGATGGACGACGCGTTTCGGGCGCTGGCCGACCCCAGCAGGCGTCAACTGCTGGACCGACTCAACGAGCGCAACGGCCAGACGCTGCGGGAGCTGTGCGACGGGCTGACCGGCACCCGACAGGCCGTCAGCAAGCACCTGTCGGTGCTGGAGGCGGCCGATCTCGTCACGACCGTGCGGCGCGGCCGGGAGAAGCTGCACTACCTCAACGCCGCCCCGATCAACGCCATCGTCGACCGGTGGCTCAGCCGCTACGACCGCGCGCGCGCCGCCACCCTCGCCGACCTGACCACCGCATTGGAGCGACAACCCGTGGAGAGCCCAACCTTCGTCTACACCACCTACGTCACCACCACCGCGCAGCGACTGTGGTCCGCGCTCACCGAACCGGCGTTCACCCGTCGCTACTGGGGTGGAGTCGCGCTGGTTTCGGACTGGCAGGTCGGATCACCCGTGCTGTGGCAGGACGCACCGGACGGCGAGCCGCGCGACCTCGGCCAGCGGGTGCTCGTCGCCGAGCCGTACCGCCGACTCTCCTACAGCTGGCACGGCTTCCAACCCGAACACGCCGAGCACTTCGGCTGGTCCGCCGAGGAGCTGGCCGCCCGGCTCGGTGAACGCCGGTCGACGGTGACCTTCGAGATCGAGCCGCACAGCGCGTCGACCGTCCGACTGACCGTCATCCACGACGGCTTCCCTCCCGACAGTGAGATGCACCGGGCGATCAGCGGCCAGCTCGACGGCAGCGGCGGCTGGCCGGAGCTGCTGGCCAGCCTCAAGACCCTGCTGGAGACCGGCGAGCCGATGCCCGACCCCACCCAGGCCCGCTGACCCGACCGCGCACCCGACGCGCCCCGGTGGCGGATCGCTCCGGCCGGGTGGTGCATTTCCGCCGTCTGCGGCAATACCTCGCCATCGACACAGCGACGACAGCCCGACCGGATGGACATCGATCGGAGCACCGGTGCCGGTCGGGCCGTCCGGGCCTTTCCGCAGCTCTCCCCGCCTTCGGGTGGACACGTGACGGCAACGAGGATTTCTCATTTTCACCTGATCGAGGACCCAACCCACCTAGTGTTGGGCACACCGGTGCTAGTCACGGAGTTGGCCACCCGAACGACGTCCCACGCAGTCAGCGGACGAAAAGTGAGGGAAGACGCGTATGAAGGTCTCAACAGCACTCTGCTCGGCGGCGCTCGGCGTGGGCCTCGGCACGCTCCTGCTGCCGGGCGCCGCACTTGCCGACACCACCGTGTCACCGGCCACCACCCCGGTCGGTGGGACCGTCGTGCTCACCGCGACGACCTGCAACCCGAAGTCGGGTGACGCCCTCTTCCGGGTCACCGGCCCCAACCGCGACGAGAACGTCCGATCCACCACCGCCGCCGCCGGCGGCGGGCTCAGCGCCGAACTGTTCACCGCCGGCTTCACCCTGGGTACGTACACGGTGGCGGCGACCTGCGGCGACGGCAGCTCCGCCGGCACCGCGACGTTCACCGTCACCCCGATCGGCGGCGCACCGGCCGGCTCCGGCGCTGACAGCCGCGACACCGGCGCCCTTGCCGCCGGTGGCACGCTGCTCGGCACCGCCCTGGCCGGCGCGGTGGTCCTGATCCGCCGGCGACGTCCGGTGTCCACTGTCGCCTGATCGGCGACCGTTCCATCCCTGAGGACGGGTGCCCGCGCCGGTGACACCGGAGCGGGCACCCCGACGATGCCGTACGGGAGGTGCCCACGTGTGGTGGCGGCGGACCCTACCGGCCGTGGTCGCCCTGCTCGGCGTGACCGGGCTGGGGCTGATCACCGTCGGCCTCACCACCGACCCGACGCGACCACCACGGCCACCGGCCGACGCGCCGCGACGCACCCACCCCGCACCGGACCTGGCACCGTTGCCCCGGGCCGCGCCGGTCCGGGTGCAGATCCCCGCCATCGGCGTACGCGCGGAGGTCATCCCGGTCGGCGCGGACGCCGCCGGGGTGCTGGAGGTGCCACCACTGGATCGCCCCACCCTCGCCGGCTGGTACCGGCACGGGGTCAGCCCCGGCGAGACCGGCAACGCCGTCCTGGTGGGACACGTCGACTCCCCCGCCGGGCCGGCGGTCTTCTTCGACCTCGGTCGGCTGCGCGGCGGCGAGCAGATTCGGATCACCCGCGCCGACGCGCAGGTCACCACGTTCACCGTGGACGACGTCCGCGCGTACCCGAAGGAGCACTTCCCCACCACGCTCGTCTACGGTCCGGCGGACGCCGCCGGACTACGCCTGATCACCTGCGGCGGCCGGTTCGACGCCACGAGCGGCAACTACGTCGACAACGTCGTCGTCTTCGCCACCCGCACCGCCTGAGCACCGTCGCCCGCCTGTCGGGCGCCGGACCCCGCTCGGCAGAATGCGGTGGCACCATCCTCCGCGGGCACCGCGGCCGGGGCGGTGCGCGAACGACGGGGGAGGCACGCGGTGGATCAGCGACCGGTACGGGACCGGGCCGGTCGAGGCGTACGCGCCCTGGCCCGTCGACTGCTCGGCCGGGTCGAGGACGACTCCCCCACCCCGCGACGGTCCAACCCGGACGCGGTCGTCGACTGCGCCGTCTACCTCGACGGTCGGCGCGAGCCCGGCCAGCCGCACTACGCCGACGCGTACGCCCGGGCGCGGCACGGCCGCAACGCCTTCGTGTGGCTGGGCCTGCACGACCCGGGTCCGGCCGTGCTCGCCGCGGTGGGCCGGACCTTCGGCCTCGACGAGCTGACCGTCGAGCAGGCACTGTCCGACGGGCACCGGCCCACGGTGCAGCGGCACGGGTCGGTCACGCTGCTGGTGCTGCGCACCGCCGGGTACGTGGAACACGACGAGCTGACCGACACCTCCGAGGTGATCGACACCGGGGACGTGATGGTGCTGCTCGGAGACCGGTTCGCCATCACCGTGCGGCACGGCGCCGCCGGGGCGCTGCGCAGCGTCCGCGCCGACATCGAGCGCCGTCCCGAACTGCTGGCCGCCGGGCCATGGGCGGTGGCGTACGCGGTCTGCGCCCGGATGGTCGACTCCTACCTGGAGGTGGCCGGGCACGTGGAGCGGGACCTGGAACGCGTCGAGGAGGCCGTGTTCGCCCGCGACCGCAGCGCCGACATCCAGCACATCTACCAGCTCAAGCGGGAGGTGGTGGAGTTCAAACGGGCGGTGCTGCCCCTCCAGGCACCCATGCGTACGCTGCTCGACGCCGACGGCCCACCACGCACCCTGCACCGCTGGTTCGTCGACGTGGACGGCCGGCTGGCCCGGGCCGTCGACCGGGTCGCCGCGTACGACGATCTGCTCACCTCGATCGTGCAGTCCCGGTTGGCGCAGCTCGCCGTCGAACAGAACAACGACATGCGCAAGATCGCGGCGTGGGCGGCCATCGCGGCCACCCAGACCGGCATCGCCGGCATCTACGGCATGAACTTCGACCACATGCCCGAGTTGGCCTGGCGCTACGGCTACGCCGGTGCCGTCACCCTGATGGCCGTGGTCGCCCTGGCCCTGTACCGGCTGTTCCGCCGCTCCGGCTGGCTCTGACCACCCCCACCCTGCCTCGGCCCCGACCCGGCGATCTTGCATTTCCTGTCGCCCTTATGCCGCGACCGAAAGTGTGGGAGCGCGGGAGGGAGGCGCCGCACCGGGGTGCGGGAGGGCGGCAGGTCGGGGGTGGGGCAGGATGGGGAGCGTGGGTAAGGGTGCGACACGACGACGGGCGAACGCCACGACCGGCCCGGCCTGCCCGTGCGGCTCCGGCCAGGCGTACGCCGACTGCTGCGCGCCCGTGCACGGCGGCGACGCGCAGGCGCCGACCGCCGAGGCGTTGATGCGCTCCCGGTTCAGCGCCTTTGCCCTGGGTGACACCGGTTACCTGCTGCGCAGCTGGCACTCCTCGACCCGGCCGGAGGGTCTCGAGCTGACCCCGGGGCAGCGGTGGACCCGGCTGGAGATCGTCGACACCGAGCGGGGTGGGCTGCTCGACACCGCCGGCACGGTGACGTTCCACGCCCACTACCGGGAAGCCGGCCGGCCCGGCACGATGACCGAACGCAGCCGGTTCGTCCGCGAGGACGGCCGATGGGTCTACCTCGACGGCGACCAGCCCTGACGGCTGTCCTGGCGTAGGATGGGATCGGCGTCGTCCTACGCCGCACCTCCCTCCCGGCGCTCACGCCGCCGGCCACGCGGAGGCAAAGGGGGCCCGGAGCCCTCGGGACGTGGTGCCACATGCCCCACTCCGGCGGGGTCGGCGGGAGCGTGAGTCCCGGTGACCGTGCCGTTGACCGGGAGCATGTGATGACCAACCAGAGATCGTTCAAGGCCCGGGTCCGAACCCGGATGGCGAAGACCGGCGAGAGCTACACCACGGCCCGCCGCCACCTGATCAATCGGGCCACCGAGCCGTCCCCGGAACCCGCCGCCACAGCGCCCGACGCCGCACAGGCCGCAGGGCCCGCCGCCGCACAGACCGCAGCGCCCGCCGCCGCGCAGACCGAGCGGATCGCCGACGACCTGCTCCGCGCCCGGACCGGCCGCGGCTGGGCCGAGTGGTTCGCCCTGCTCGACGCCGCGGCCGCCACCGAGCAGACGCACACCCAGATCGCCCGTCACCTGGTGGCCGAGCACGAGGTGCCAGGTTGGTGGGCGCAGACCATCACCGTCGGGTACGAGCAGGCACGCGGCCTGCGCGCGCCCGGTCAACGACGCGGCGGCGGCTTCGAGGCCAGCGCCAGCCGAACGGTGGCGGTGCCGGCGGCGCGGCTGTTCGAGGCTTTCGCCGACGAGACGGCCCGCACCCGTTGGCTGCCCGACGTGGAGGTGCGCGTCCGCACCGCCACCGCGCCGCGCAGCTTCCGGGCCGACTGGGCCGGTGGACCCACCCGGATCGTGGTCGGCATCGACGCGGTCGGCGAGTCGAAGGCCCGGGTCAGCATCCTGCACGAGAAGCTGACCGGGGCCGAGCAGGCCGCCGAGCTGAAGGCGTACTGGCGGGAGCGGCTCGCCGCGTTGAAGGCACTGCTCGAATCGAACGGAGACCACCGATGACCACGACGTTCATCAACCTGCCGGTACGCGATCTGACCACCGCCGCCGAGTTCTACCGGGCGCTCGGTTTCAGCAGCGACCAGACCGAGCCGGACGGGGACAGCATGATGCTCACCGTCTCCGACAACACGCGGCTGATGCTGCACCTCCGCTCGGCCTTCGAGGCGTACACCGGGGTCGCCACCACGGACACGCAGACCAGCCGGGAGGTCATCGTCGGCCTGTCGGCGCGGAGTCGGGAACAGGTCGACGAACTTGTCGACCGGGCCGCGGTCGCCGGCGGCGAGTCGCTCGGGGCGGGGACGGTCAACGGGCCGATGTACATGCGCGGTTTCCGCGACCTCGACGGCCACCAGTGGTCGTTCCTGCACCTGGCCGGCTGAGCGTGGGCCCGGCGGCGACCACACCGCCGCCGGGCCCTGGTCAGTCGGGGCCGCTCGCGGTGCCGCCGGTGGGCACGGCCGCGCCGCGCCGACGGCGGGTCAGCAGCACCAGCCCCACGAGAAGGTACGGCCCGGCCGTCACCGCGAACGCCACGGAGGTGCCGGCCACCGTGGCGAGGAGACCGAAGCCGGCGTACGTCCCGATGATCAGCACGTCGGTGGCCATCCCCGCCAGCGACGTGACGGTGGCGCGGCTGTCGCCGGTGATCCTCGCCTGTAGCCGCGTGTCGGCCAACACGGTGGCCAGTTGCGCGGCCCCGAACGCCACCGCGAGCAACACGAAACCCGCCGGGTGCCGGAGCAGGGCACCCCCAGCCAGCGCGACGCCGACCAGGCCCAGCAGGGCGGCGTAGCCTAGGCGGCTCAGCCGCTCTCCCACCGGGGCGAGCAGCCCACCGATGGTCACCCCCGCCCAGAGCAGCAGGAGCAGCAGCGGCACGACCTGCGCGCCGACACCGGTGTCCAGGGCCAGCAGCGGGGTGAACTCGTCAAGCGCACCCCAGTCGGCGGCCACCACGGCGACCAGCAGCACGGCACCCCGTACCGGCGGTCGCGTGCGAACCTGCGTCACACCGGCCCGCAGCGTCTCCCACCAGCCCAGGCCACCATCGCCGTCGTCCCGCTCGGCCGGTGCACCAGCCGATTCGACATCCGGTGGACGCGCCGACCCGACAGCCGGTGGACGCGTCGGCCCGACGGGCGGTGGGCGGTGCTCCGGGAGGCGGGCGGCGACCAGCGCGGCGAGCAGGCAGGCGAGCACACTGGCCACGGCGACCGCCGGGTACCCGCCGGCGGCGAGCACCGGGCCGGCGAG
Organism: Micromonospora sp. NPDC049101; assembly: GCF_040648675.1. NCBI lineage: Bacteria > Bacillati > Actinomycetota > Actinomycetes > Micromonosporales > Micromonosporaceae > Micromonospora > Micromonospora sp. NPDC049101. The sequence continues at coordinate 33,867 of NZ_JBEZED010000034.1, forward strand.
CACTCCGGAGGCCACCACGCCCAACACGCCCGCCGTGCGGGCACGGCCGAGCACGCGGGCGAACCTGTCGACCGCGCCGAGCCGGTCCAGTTCGGTCCACACCAGCGCTTCCAGTGCGCCGGAGACCAACGCCCCGCCGGCGCCCCAGAGCAGGAAGCCGACCGCGAAGGCCAGGTACGACGGCAGCACCACCCAGAGCGCGTACCCGGTGGCGGTCACCAGCGGGGCGAGGCACAGCAGCAGCCGGCGGGACACCACGTCGGCCCACGCGCCGGAGGGCACCTCGAACAGGATGCCGGCCGCCGACCAGATGACGAAGAGCGACGAGATCTGCCCCACCGACAGCCCGGTGTCGGCGAAGAACACCACGTACAGCGGGTAGAGCAGCACGAGGTCACTGAGGAACGCGTACCCGTAGAGGGTGGCCGTCAGCCGGCGGACCGGCGGGTCGGGCACGCGCGAGGCGATGCGGATCATGAGGCCTTCCCGTGGGGGTGGAGACGGACACCGGACGTGCGGTGCCCGTGGTGGCCCACGGTTTCGGCCTACGCTGCGGGATCAATGTCGCCAGGTCATGCCGGCGATGCTAGCCGCGTCCCGCGGCGCGGGCGAGCGTTTTCGGCGTGCCGGGCAGACGGGCCGCGGGGCGGGGTCCGGAAGGGACCCCGCCCCGCTGGCATCGCCGGGTGTCAGCGGCGGTGCGGGTCGACCGGCGGGATGACCGTGGTGGTCTCGCTGTCGTCGCCGGTGCGCTGGCCGGGCACCGTGCCGCCGGCACCGGTGCTGATCACCTGGGTCGTGTCGGCGTCGTGCCGGGTGACCACCTGGGTCGTGTCGGCGTCCCGGCCGACCACCTGCGTCGTGTCGGCATCACCCCGACCCACCACCTGGGTCGTGTCGGCGTCACCCCGACCCACCACCTGCGTCGTGTCCGCATCACCCCGACCCACCACCTGGGTGGCTTCGGCGTCGCCTGCTGGGCTCGACACCCGCGCCGGGTCCAGGTCAGCCGGCCGGGTCACCACCTGCGTCGCCTCCGGATCGGACGGCCGGGTCACCACCTGCGTGGCCTCCGGATCGCCTACCGCCCTCGACGGACGGGCCGGGTCGACGTCGCCGGCGGCGGTAGCGGTGGCGGCGGCGGACGGGCGGACCAACTCGGCCTCGGCGTCGCGGCGGCCGGCCCGGTAGGCGCGGGCGTGCGAGGCGATCAACTGCGACTCCTGCTCGGCGCGGCTCAGCCACCCCTCCCAACGGCTCTGCATCGGGCGGATCAGGCCGCCGCCGACACCGACGACGAGGATCCCGCCGACGGTGGCCAGCACGGCGATGAGCACGGGCGTGGTGACCGCGGTAGCCACCCCGATTTGGTTCAGCGCGGCGATGACGCCGAGACCGAGGATGAACACCGAGGCGATGTTGGCCAGCACCCGGCCGTACGACAGACCGCCGAGGGCGCCACTGATGATGTCCTTGACGGCGTTGGCGATGGCGGCGGCGACCACGACGATGACGATCGCGACGAAGGCGCGGGGCAGCCACGAGATCACCGCGGCGAGCAGGTCGGAGATCGGGTTCGGCCCCCAGATGCCGAAGGCGAGCTGGAGGGTGAACAGCAGCACCGCGTAGTAGACGAGCTTCGCGACGATGTCGCTGGCGTCGTACCGGGAACGACTCAGCGCCCGACGGATGCCGCCGCGTTCGACGGCGCGGTCGAAGCCCACCCGTTCCAGGACCTTCTCCACGATCTTCAGGACGGCCTTCGCGATCAGCCAACCGGCCACCAGGATCGCCAGGAAGGCGACGGCCTTGGGCAGGAAGAGCATCACCGAGCGGAGGGCGTCGCCCACCGCGTCGCTGACGTTGTCACTCATCTGGTTCATTCCTTAGGAAGGGGCAGCCGGAACGGTCAGCCCCGGACCTACCCCCGACCCGCCCCGCGGAAACGCCGGCCAGGCAGGGTCGGCCGCACGACCGGGTGCCGGTGCGCGAACAGCACGCGGTCGCGCCGATGTGGAGTGCCCCGAGCCCGCCCTCGCCGTCATGGATCTGTACGTGGTGATGTGGCGTGCATGTTGCGGTGTCACCTGTCCTCGGTGCGGGGCTGCATCGTGCTTGGGGAGTCGAACCCCGCGCTGCCCACCGCGCGCCAGGAAGGGTGCCGGGGTTGCAGCCCGGCCCTGTGTGTACACGCCTCCACGACGGCTACCTGCTCCACATCGCTGCTGAACCGGTCAGTCCAGCAGGTCAGCCTCCCAGTTGGTGCGCTGGATCCGTACCTCCAGCTCGCGGAGCTGCCCGGCGAGCCCGTCGGCGCGTCCCCGAAGCTCGGCGACCGGCAGCGCGGCGAGCATCTTCAGCTCGGAGCGGAGCTGCCGAGCCGGGTGACCACGCCCGCTGCCGGCGGCGGCGTCGGCGGCGGCCGTGATGGCGCCGTGCCGCAGCCGCAGGACGTCGCGCCGGGCCAACGCGTCGGTGAGCGTGCCGAGGTCGTCGACCGGCACCGCGGCGTTGGTCCGGTTGATGCGCCGGATCAGTGACTCCAGGTCGTCGAGGACCTGGTCCAGCTCGGTCAGGAGCACCGCGGCGTCCTCCGGGGGCAGCTCGCCCTCCTGGTACCGGGCGCTGCCGTTGATCCGGGTCCGCAGCTGCTCGACCCGTCGTGCCGCCTCGGCGCGTTCGGTCAGCGCCTCACCAAGTTTCATCTTCCACCCCCGAGTCAGCGGCCACGCTAGCGGGACGTTGAGCTGTGGGTCGACCGGTTTTCCGGCTGCCCGTTGGGGTTGGGCGCCCTCTGGCGCGGGGCGCTTCTTGGCAATATTCTCCGGGGTGTGTGCGGCCACTGGAGCTACTTTTCATCCCCCCGCCGTCGGCCGCAGGAGGAGATGTCAATGCACCCCGACCATTCCGAAATGGACCGCCGGACGTTGCTGCGCGCCGGCCTCGGCGCCGCCACGGTCGCCGTCGTCGGCAGCGAGCTCGCCTTCCCCGCCACGGCGCAGGCCGCGCCCGGCACCGACCTGGACTGGATCATCAGCTGCGACGAGTGGGCCGCCCGCCCACCGAAGGACCCGCTGTCGGTGAGCGCCATCGCCACCAACAAGATCATCGTGCATCACATGGCGTTCCCGAACGTCACGGACTACTCCCGCGAGCAGGCGGTGAAGCTGGCCCACGACTGCCAGGACCTGCACATGGACGGCAACGGCTGGTCGGACACCGGCCAGCACTTCACGGTGAGCCGCGGCGGTTACGTGCTGGAGGGCCGCCGGGGCAGCCTGGAGCGCCTCGAAGCCGGCGACCGACAGATGGTCTCGGCGCACTGTCCGGGCGAGAACGGCCGGGCCATCGGCATCGAGAACGAGGGCACCTACGTCACCGAGACACCGCCGAAGGCACTTACCGACTCGCTGGTGAAGCTCTGCGTCGCCGTCTGCCGGCAGTACGGGCTGCACGCCTTCGATATATTTGGACATTGGGACTTTCGCACCACCGAGTGCCCGGGCGCGGCGTTCTACCGGCAGTTCCCCGAGCTGCGGCGGCGGGTCCACGCGGCCCTCGGCACCAGGCTGGGTGACGTGCCGGCACGGCGCTGGCCGGACCTGTGGCGCTTCGTCAACTCCCCCTCGGTCCGGGTCGTGCAGCACCTGCTCGCACACCGGGGCTACGCGGTGACGGTCAGCGGCACCTTCGACGCCGCGACCGTGACTGCCGTGCAGGACTGGCAGGCCCGAAACGGCATTCCGGTGGACGTGGACGCCACCCTCACCACGCCGACCTGGGAGACGCTGGTCCCGGAGCTCGACCAGCACGCCACCGGCGCGCCGGTCACGGCGGTGCAGGAAATCCTGGCCACCAAGGGGTACGCGGTCACCGTCACCGGGACGTACGACCACGCGACCCGGGCCGCCGTGCAGGGCCTGCAGGCGCTGCACGGCCTACCCCGCAACGGCAAGCTCAGTTTGAGCACGTGGTGCACGGTCGTCGGCGGGTCGGTCCGCGAGTCGTTCCGGCACCACTGAGCCACGGTGGCGGTGCGGGCACCTCCCCGCACCGCCACCAGCGTGTCCCGGTTTGGCGCACAGCGCGGGCGGAAAGACTGCCGTTATGAGATGGGCCCGTCGAGCCGTACCCGCTGCTGTCGCCGCCGTCGCGGCGCTCGCCGCGCGGGATCTGATCCAGCGTGACCACGCGTTGCTGCGCAACTTTCCGGTGCTCGGCCGCGCCCGTTACCTGCTGGAGGCGATCGGGCCGGAGCTTCGGCAGTACATCGTGGCCGGCAACGACGAGGAGCGGCCGTTCACCCGCGACCAGCGCCGCTGGGTGTACGCGTCGGCGAAGCAGGAGAACAACTACTTCGGCTTCGGCACGGACAACGACATCGAGCACACCCGCGGTTATCCGATCATCAAGCACCGCACGTTCGGCCGGGCGGTGCCGCCGTCGTCGCCGACCGCCGGGCACGACGTGCGGTTGCCCTGCGCGAAGGTGCTCGGCGCGGCCCGGGGCCGGCCCCGCGCCTTCCGGCCGGAGTCGGTGGTCAACATCTCCGGGATGAGTTTCGGCTCGCTCTCCGGCAACGCCATCGCCGCGCTGAACAAGGGTGCCGCGCTCGCCGGCTGCCTACAGAACACCGGCGAGGGCGGCCTGTCGCCGTACCACCGCAACGGCGGTGAGCTGGTCTTCCAGCTCGGCACGGCGTACTTCGGCTGCCGCGACGAGCACGGCCGGTTCAGCCTGGACCGGCTGAAGGACGTCGTCGCCGGCGCACCGGTGCGGGCACTGGAGATCAAGCTGAGCCAGGGCGCCAAGCCGAGCCTCGGTGGGCTGCTGCCCGGGGCGAAGGTGTCCGCCGAGATCGCCGCCACCCGGGGCATCCCCGCCGGGCAGGACTGCGTCAGCCCGTCCCGGCACGCCGAGTTCTCCGACTGCGACAGCCTGCTCGACTGGGTGGAGCTGTTGGCCACCGAGACGGGCCTGCCGGTCGGCATCAAGTCGGCGGTCGGCGACCTGGGCTTCTGGCAGGAGTTGGCCACCCTCATGAGCGACACCGGCCGGGGCGTCGATTTCGTGACGATCGACGGCGGCGAGGGTGGCACCGGCGCCGCGCCGCTGATCTTCAGCGACTCCGTGTCGCTGCCGTTCCAGCAGGGCTTCTCCCGGGTCTACCGGATCTTCGCCGAGCACGGTCTGCACGAGCAGGTGGTCTTCGTCGGCGGCGGCAAGCTCGGCCTGCCGGACAACGCCGTCGTGGCGTTCGCGCTCGGCTGCGACATGGTCAACGTGGGGCGGGAGGCGATGCTGTCGATCGGCTGTATCCAGGCGCAGAAGTGCCACACCGACACCTGCCCCACCGGGGTGGCGACGCAGAACGCCTGGCTGGCCCGGGGCCTGGACCCGGCGTTGAAGTCGGTCCGCGCGGCGAACTACCTGCGGACATTGCGCCGCGACCTGACCAAGGTCGCCGAGGCCTGCGGCCTGGAGCACCCCGGCCTGATCGGCACGGATGCCGTGGAGATCCTGGACGGCCGCACCGGTTCCACCCCACTGCACGAGGTGTACGGCTACCGACCGGAATGGGGACTGCCCTCGCCCACCGACCAGGCGGAGATCATCCGCCTGATGACCCCGGAGGCGCCCCAGGGCGGCAGCGCCCCACCCTCGGCCACCGCCATCGGCTGAGGTACCGGCCTGAAGTCCAAGGGTACGGCCTGGAACGTGCTGCTCTGGCCCAGCGGGTTCGGCGCGGCTGGCTTGGTATGCGAGCCCGGTGCCTCGGGCCTCGGGCCTCGGGCCCATGAGCTTGATGACTGTGAGGCATCTTGATGCCTCACAGTCATCAGCCGTTCTTTCGTCGTGCCCGGCGGGCGCGCCTGCCGGGCACGACCCCGAGGCGACGACCGCCGGCACAATCCCGTCAGCACAACCCTCAAGCGACGGCTGCCGGCACGACCCTTTAGGCGACCCCCGCCGAACGACCTCCAGGCGACGCCCCGCCGGTACCAACCCCAGGCGACGCCCGCCGGCACATCGGCGCACGTGCTAAAGGCGTGGAGCTGGCGACGCGGTGGGCCTATGGTGGCGCGGTGCTGATCAGACGTGAGACGCCCGCCGACGTCGACGCCGTCCGGGCGGTGCACTCCGCCGCTTTCGCTACGTCCGACGGCGGGGACGGCGTACCGGTCGAGGCGACGCTGGTCGACGCGCTACGCGCCGACGAGGGTTGGCTGCCCGCGTACTCGCTGGTGGCGACCGTCGCGGACGGCCAGGTGGTGGGACACGTGGTGGCCACGCGCGGCCGGGTGGGCGGAGAGCCGGTGGCGCTCGGTCTGGGCCCGCTCGGCGTGCTGCCCGACTGGCAGCGGCGTGGGGTCGGCCACGCGTTGATGCACGCGGTGCTCGGCGCGGCCGACGCGCGGGACGAACCGCTGGTGGTGCTGCTGGGGCACCCTGACTACTACCCGCGCTTCGGGTTCCGGCCCGCTGTCGAGCTGGGCGTCAGCCCGCCGCAGCCGTGGGGGCCGCAGTATTTCCAGGCCCGGCCGCTGACCGCGTGGCGGGAGTCGATCCGCGGCGAGTTCCGCTACGCCGGCCCGTTCGACGACCTGTGAACCAACCCCGGATCCGTCGGCGGCGCGCCACCGACCTGGACGCCTGCGTCGCGGGGCTCGCCGAGGTCCACCGCGTCGACGGGTACCCGATGAACTGGCCCGCGGATCCGCACCGCTGGCTGCGTGAACCGCACCCGGCGCGCGCCTGGGTCGCGGTCGACGTCGGCGCAGCCGTCGTGGGGCATGTCGCCGTGCACCGGTTGCCCGACCCGGCGGGCGGACCGCTGGCCCGGCCGAGGGCTGAGGTGGCTCGTCTCTTCGTGGTGCCGTCCGCCCGTGGGCTGGCGCTGGGCAGCGCGCTGCTGGACCGGACCCGGCAGTGGGCGAGCAGACGCGCAACGGACCTGGTGCTGGAGTTGGCCGGCGGTGGTGCCGCGGCCACTGCGCTCTACGAGCGCAGCGGCTGGCGGTGCGTCGGCACCAGCACGGCACCATGGACCGCCCCGAACGGCAGCCCGGTGTTGCTGCGCCACTACGCGCTGCGTCACGACCCGCCCGTCTCCGGGGGCCCGCCGGCCAGCACCGCGAGGCGGCGGGCGAGCAGGCCGGCGGCCTCGCGCAGCTCCGGAGGCTCCAGCACCTCCACCTCGTAGTCCAGGCGTGCGAGGTGCGCGGCGAGCCAGTCCAGGCTCTCCCCGCCGACGACCAGCACGCACCACCCGTCGCGGTCGTCCTCGACCCGCCCCACCTCGGGCGGCACCAACGACCGCACCCGGTCGGGCGGGGCGTGCACCCGCGCCCGGGCCAGATACCGGTACGGTGCCGCGGTCACCGACCGCTGCACGAAGGCGACCGGATCCGGGTGCTCGCGGCGGAAGCGCCAGGTCGTCGCCACCGCCGTGCTCAACCGATCCAGGCGGAAGGTGCGCCAGTCGTCGCGGTCGACGTCCCAGGCCATCAGATACCAGCGCCGACCGGTCGTGACCATCCGGACCGGCTCGACCGTCCGCTCACCCTCCCCGCCGTCGCGGGTGGCGTAGGTGAACCGGACCCGCACGGCGTCCCGACAGGCCCGGGCGAGTGTCACCAGCACCTCCGCGTCGATCTCGGCCACCGGGCCGACGAGGGTGTCCGTGGACCCGTGCACCGCCCGTACCTCGGCGCGCAGCCGGGACGGCATCACCTGGTCGAGCTTCGCGAGCGCCCGCAGCGCCGCCTCGGCCGCACCGGCGACCGTGCCTCCCGACGCGAGGCGCAGGGAGATCGCGGTCGCGATCGCCTCCTCGTCGTCCAGGAGCAGCGGTGGCAGCCGGGTGCCCGCGCCGAGTTGGTAGCCGCCGCCGACGCCCGACGTCGCGTACACCGGGTAGCCGAGCACCCGCAGACGCTGCACGTCCCGGCGCACACATCGGCTGGTGACCCCCAGCTCGGCGGCGAGCTCGGCGGCCGTCCAGGACGGTCGCCGCTGCAACAACGCCAGCAACCGAAGGACCCGCTCGGTCGTCGCCTCGACGGTCATGCGCCGATCGTTGCACGGATAGCGGAACGACCCTGTCCGCTATCCGGGAGAGGCTGCAGATCATGACCAGGAAAGAGGGAACTCACATGGCCCGCGACATACAGATCACGTTCGACTGCGCCGACCCGGGCGCGCTGGCGACGTTCTGGGCCGAGGCGCTCCGATACCAGGTGCAGGCTCCGCCCGGCGACTTCGAGTCGTGGGACCAGGCGCTGGAGGCGATGGGTGTGCCGCCGGAGCGCCGCAACGACGCGTCGGCGGTGGTCGACCCGGACGGCTCGGGGCCTCGGGTGTTCTTCCAGAAGGTGCCGGAGCCCAAGAAGGTGAAGAATCGCGTCCACCTCGATGTGCGAGCCGCTCCGGGGCTGGAGGGTGACGCCCGGATGGCGGCCCTGGAGGCGGAGGCCGACCGGCTCGTCTCGCACGGTGCCACCCGGCTCGATCGGCAGGAGCCCGCTCCCCCGCTCGGAGCCGGCCACCTCATCATGGCCGACCCCGAGGGCAACGAGTTCTGTCTCGACTGATCCGGCGTTCACCCAGCTCACCGCAGTCCTCGCCGGGCGCCATGCGAACATGTGTACGTGTCGCCCGGCGCCCACATCCTGCATGCCGACCTGGACGCGTTCTACGCGTCGGTCGAGCAGCGTGACGACCCGCGCCTGCGCGGCCGGCCGGTGATCGTCGGCGGCGGGGTGGTCCTCGCGGCCAGTTACGAGGCGAAGGCGCGGGGCGTCCGCAGTGCGATGGGCGGCCAGCAGGCGCGCCGGCTGTGCCCGGACGCGATCGTGGTGCCGCCGCGGATGTCGGCGTACACGGCGGCGAGCCGCGCGGTCTTCGAGATCTTCCGGCAGACCACCCCGCTGGTCGAGGGGCTCTCCATCGACGAGGCGTTCCTGGACGTGGGTGGCCTGTGGCGGCTGGTCGGGTCGCCGGCCGAGATCGCCGAGCGGCTGCGCGGGGAGGTTCGGGACCGGGTCGGCCTGCCGATCACGGTGGGCGTGGCCCGCACGAAGTTCCTGGCGAAGGTGGCCAGTGGGGTGGCGAAGCCGGACGGGCTGCTGGTGGTCGCACCGGACGCCGAGTTGGCGTTCCTGCACCCGCTGCCGGTCGAGCGGCTGTGGGGCGTCGGCCCGGTCACCTCCGCGAAGTTGCGGGAGCATCGGATCCGTACCGTCGGGGAGGTCGCTCGGCTCGGCGAGGCAGCGCTGGTGTCGCTGCTCGGCTCGGGGGCCGGGCGGCACCTGCACGCTCTGGCCCACAACCGTGATCCGCGCTCGGTGCAGGTCGGCCGCCGTCGCGGTTCGATGGGCGCGCAGCACGCGCTGAGCCGTACCCCGCATGCCCCGGCGGAGTTGGACGCGATCCTCACCGGTCTGGTCGACCGGGTCAGCCGGCGGATGCGGGCGGCCGGGCGGGCCGGACGCACGGTGATGGTGCGGCTACGGTTCGGCGACTACACCCGGGCGACCCGCTCGCACACCGTGGGCAAGGCAACGGCCGACACGATGCCGCTGCTGGCTGCCGCGCGCACGCTGTTACGGGCCGCGCTGCCCGAGATCGATCGCCGTGGTGTGACACTGATCGGCGTCTCGGTGGGCAACCTGGACGACAATCCGGTGCAGCCAGAGCTGCCGTTCCACAATGACCCGGGTGCGGAGTTGGATGCGGCGGTGGACGCGGTCCGTGACCGGTTCGGATCGGCGGCACTCACCCGCGCGGTGCTGCTCGGCCGGGAGCCGGGCGTGGAGATGCCGCTCCTGCCGGATTGACCGATCTGCGTGCGGTGTCCACCCGGCCAGCTGCGACCGGAGACACATCACAGCAGGTCGGCGGTTTAACCCGTGGCTGACGGGTGACCCTTGTGGGGTACAGCCTGACAAGGGGGGACCCAGAATGTCCGACGACGACACCAGCAACCGACCGAGCCGCCACGTCGAGCGCCCGCACGACGTGACCGACCCTCTGCTGTGGCAGCTGGCGATCGACGTGCTGAGCGCCCACGAGCCGGACGACGAGGGTCACTGCCGCAATCTCCAGTGCGCCGGGCAGTCCTGGCCGTGCGCGGCCCGCACCGGCGCCGAGCAGTCGCTGCGGCTGGCCCGCAGCACTCCCGACTCGGTCGAGATGACCGTCGACGGCGACGAGGGTGGCACGGGCTGGCCCAGGGCGAGCAGCACCGCGCCGGCTTCCCGCTGGGGCTGGAACGCCGGCCCGGCCGCGTCGCAGCGAGGCCCGAAGGCGTCCGCCTCCGCGGCGTGACGGCGCTTTCTGGCGGTACGAACGCTCGGGGCTGATCCGCATCACACGAACGCTCGGTCGGTGAACCGGCCGGGCGTTCGCGCTGAACATCGTGGATCGCTGCGGGTCAGGCGCGGTGCCGGAGCCAGCGCACGATGCGCCGCAGCAGTTCCACGTGCCCCGGCGACTCGTAGGACCGGGCCGCCGTCGCCCGGCTGTGGCGACTCGGCCTGATGGCGCCGCCACCGGCGTCGGGCGGCACCGGGGCGGCCTTCAGCCGGATGGACTTCGCCTCCGAGCAGTGGGGCCGGATCGCCGGCAGCCTGCACCACCTGGCGGACCACCTGCACGAGGTCCCGTTGCTGCTCATCCCCTGCCTGCGGGTCGAGTCCCGCGCCGAGTTGACAAGCGTGCGTGGGCAGGCCGGGGCCTGGGGTTCGGTCATCCCGGCGTTCTGGAGTTTCATGCTGGCCGCCCGGGAACGCGGGCTCGGCACCGCGTGGACCACGAGCCATCTCAGCTACGAACGGGAGATGGCCGACCTGCTCGGCATCCCCTTCGACACCGTCGTGCAGGTGGCGCTCACACCGGTGGCGTACACCCTGGGCACCGACTTCAAGCCCGGTCCGCGGGCCGACGCGGACGGGTTCGCCCACTGGAACCGCTGGTAGCGGACTGAGGTTCGCTCGCCGCGCGTCGCCGCCGCACCCCACCGACGGCGACGACCAACAGGACCACGGACAACAGCGGAAACCAATCTCCGGTACGCGCGTAGACCGTGCCCCACCCGGTCGTCGGAGCGGCCGGGACCAGCAGCTCCGCGTCACCGGCGGTGGTCGTCTCCCCCACCAGTCTGCCGCCGGGGTCGGTGACCGTCAGCCGTCCGAGCCAGGCGGCGCGGACCACGGTGAGCCCGTTCTCCACACCCCGGACCAGGGCCATCCGGCCGTGCAGCCAGCCGTCGGAGGTGAAGTCCAGGGCCGGGACGAGCAGCATCGTGGCACCCCGGGCCCGATACCCCCGGACCAGGCCCGGAAAGTCGAGGTCCTTGCAGATCGCGACACCGAACCGCCCGTCCAGGAGCACGTCGTCGTCCCCCGGCGTCATCCAGTCCTCCAGGCCCGGGACCAGATGCTGTTTGGCGTACGTCGTGCTCGTCCCGTCCGGGTCCAGCACCAGTGCGACGTTGCTCGCCGTGCCGGCCCGTCGGAGCACCGCGCCGACGACGACCCGGGCCCCGGGCTGGTGCAGCGCGTCCACCAGCAGCGGCAGCGTCGAATCCGTCACGGCGAACACCTTCTCCGGCAGCACCACGACGCGGGCCCCGCGGGCGACCAGGCCCGCCACCCGCGCTCCGTAACGGGTGAGCAGGTCCCGGCCGGCCGGTTCGTCGATCGGGATCCCGTCCTCCGGTTGCCGCAGGGCGACCAGGCCGACGGTCAGCGGAGCGGCCGGATCGGGGGAACGGCTCAGCGACCAGGCCGACCATCCGCCGGCGCCCAGCAGGAGGGCGAGCAGACAGGCCAGTGCGGGGCGTCGACCGATGCGGCTCGGCCGGGCACCGCCGAGCAGGGCGGCGAGGGCGATCGGCACGGCGAGCAGCAGGTAGGTGACGCCCCAGACGCCGGTGAGGGCGGTCACCTGGATGACCGGGCGGACGTCGGCCTGCGTGTAGGCGAGGCTCCACCAGGCACCGTTCGGGAGCAGGCGCGACGCGGCGTACTCGCCCAGCACCCACACGGACGGCACACAGAGGACGGCGGCCACGGAACGTCTGCGCAGCAGCAGCTCCCGGGCGAGCAGGACCGTGCCGCCCGCCAGGGCGAGGCCGAGCAGGGTCACGCCGGCCACCACGGGCACCGGTAGTCGCAGGGTGCCGAGGTAGTACCCCACCAGGCCGAGCTGACCGATCGACCAGGCGAGGACCGTCGCGCCGAGCGCGGTCCGCGGGCGTACCCGCAGCGAGGCGAGGATCAGCGGAACCGGGGCGAGCCAGGTCAGCGCGGCGACGGGGTGCAGCCCGGTGCCACCGAGCCAGAGCAGGCCACTGAGCAGCGCGGCGACGATCGTCATCATGCGTCGATCGTGCGGCGGGAGCGGCGCGAGCGGATCGCCGTACGAAGCGGGTGTGATCTGGTCCCGTGGAGGGAGGCGCGGGAGCGCCGGGCGCGACGATACTGCCGACGTGAAGCGGTACGTCAACGTCGCCGTCGCCGTGGCCGCCGTCGCCGCGACAGTGCTGCCCGCCCTGGCCGGCGGAGCACGCGCCTGGTGGGTGCTGCCGCTCGCGGTCGCGTCGTCGGTGCCGGTGCTGTGGCGCGACCGCGCGCTGGTCCCGGTCGCCGTCGTCGTGGGCGTCGCCACGACCGTCTCCGCCGTGCTCGGCGCGCCTCCGCTGCTGCCGGTCGGGCCACTCGTCTGCCTCTACACGTTCGCGGCGCGGTCCGCCCTGTCGATCCGCCTGCTGGGCATCGTGCTCACCGCCGCCGGTCTGGTGCTGTCGCTGCTGTATCCACATCCGGACGTGGAGGTGCTGCGGTACCTGTCGGTCGCCTACGTCTTCTCGTACGCCCTGGGCACCAGCGCCCGCGCCCGCCGCACCCAGGCCGCCGCCCTCGCCGAACGCGATCGTCGCGTCGCCGGTGAACGGGCGGCGGCTGTGCTGCGCGAACGCACCCGCATCGCCCACGACCTGCACGACATCCTCACCCACGCGGTCGGTGTCATGATCGTCCAGGCGGAGGCGGGTCCGCTCCTGGTCCGCCCCCACCCGGAGCGCGCCGACGCCACCTTCGCCACGATCGCCGCCACCGGCCGGGACGCGGTCGTCCAACTCCGCCGCGCGGTCGGCGGCCTGCGCGAGCCCGCCGATCACCCCCTCGACCAGCCGGGTCTGGCCCACCTCGGCGCTCTGGTCGAACGCGTCCGCGCCACCGGGCTGGACGCCGTGCTCACCGTCGCGTCCGAACCCGTCTCCGGTTCGCGGTCCGAGCCGCCGGCTGGGCATGTCGCCGGATCGCTCGTGGAACCGCCCGCGGACGTCGGGGTCGCCGCCTACCGGATCGTGCAGGAGTCGCTGACCAATGTGGTCCGGCATGCCGGGGCCGGGTCGGTCCGCATCCTGCTGGACTACACGGCCGAGGCCCTGACCGTGTCGATCACCGATGACGGCCACGGCGATCGGGGCTGCGGCGCCGACCTGCCCGGTTACGGGATCGTCGGCATGCGCGAGCGGGCCCAGGCCTGCGGCGGGACCCTGCGCACCGGCCCCGCCTCGGACGGCCACGGCTTCACCGTCACCGCCACCCTCCCCCTGCGGGCCCCGGCGGTGGCCTGATGCTGCGCGTCGTGCTCGCCGACGATCAGGACCTGTTCCGGGCCGGGTTCGCGACGATCCTCGGTGCCGAGCCGGATATCGAGGTGGTCGCCGAGGCCGCCGACGGCGCGGGCGCCGTGCGGGCCGCGCTCGACCACCGGCCCGACGTCGTCCTGATGGACATGCGCATGCCCGTCCTCGACGGCGTCGCCGCGACCCGCCAGGTGTGCGCCAGTACGCCGAGCCGGGTCCTGGCCCTGACCATGTTCGACACCGACGACTACCTGTACGCGGCCCTGCGTGCCGGTGCCAGCGGCTTCCTGCTCAAGGACGCCCCACGGGCCGACCTGGTGAACGCGGTACGCGTGGTCGCCGCCGGCGACGCGTTGCTCGCTCCCGCCGTCACCGCACGCGTGATCGGCGAACTGCACCGGCGCGGTCACCCGGACCCGGCCCTGGCCGCCGCGGTGACCGCACTGACCGCCCGCGAGACGGACGTGCTGCGCCTGATCGCGGCCGGTCTGTCCAATGCGGAGATCGCCGCGCACCACCACCTGAGCGAGCACACCGTGAAGACCCATGTCGGCAACCTGCTCGCCAAGCTGAGCCTGCGCGACCGAGCCCAGGCGGTGGTGGTCGCCTACGAGTCGGGCCTGGTGATCCCGGGCCGGTGACCGGCGGCGGAGTCAGCCCACGATGCGATGCGATGCGGTAAGGCGGAACACTTCGGTGTTCTCGACCGCCCAGTCGTCGACGCCGCGTAGTGGGCGGCCAATGATCTCGTGCACGGTCGGCCGTTGGGCGAGCGTCCAGGCGGTGAGTTCGGCGAGCCGCGCCCCGTACTCCTCCAGTGCGTACAGCGTCACGTCGATGCCACTGTCGGGCCAGCCGCCACGCCGCCACTTCGCGCGGCTCTCGTCGGGCGTCACCTCGACGGTGGCGATGTCGCGGCCGAGGGCTCTGGCGATGCTCGCCACCCGCGAACGGCTGCTGATCGGTAGACCGACGGCCTCCAACACGGCGCCGACGTGGTCGTCGACGCGCAGCGCCGCCGCCGCGACCGCGGCGAGGTCGTCCTCGTGGATGAAGGGGTAGTGGCCGCCGCCCAGAAACGCCTCCCGTACGACACCATCGCCCCGGATCATCTCCGGCCAGTCCGATCCCGTCGCCGGATAGGTGCCCTCGATCATCGCCCCCAGCACCGCCGACGGGCGGATGTGCGTCCACTCCATCCCGGAGCACTCGGCGGCCCGCTCGATGGCCAACCAGAACCACGTCTCCGGCGGATGGTTCTCTTCGTACTCCGGCCCGTGCGAGGACAGCACGACGACGCGTCGTACACCGGCATCCCGGGCGGCCTCCAGGGCATCCCGTACCGTCGTCGGAACGGCTCCGGCGAGGAAGACGCCGTGGACGCCGTCGAAGACGCCGGCGTACTCGAGCGGGCGGGTGATGGATCCCTCGACGACCTCGACCCCGTCGGGCCAGTCGTCGGCCTGGCCGGGCTCGGCGAGAACCCGCACCCTGTCGCCGGCGCCCAGCAGTTGCCGAGCCAGGCTCCGCCCGACGATCCCGGTGGGGCTGCTGCCCGCATCCTTGCGGGCGTTGACCGCGGTCAACAGGCGCAGACGGGCGTGCGATGGATTCGTCGGTCGATTGTCTGCAGGCACGGCAAGACTCCCAGCGCGAAAGCGGAGATCTTGCGCCTCCCGCTGGCCGGGAGGGTGCGGACCTTGACGTCGCCGACGTTACCAGGCGAGGGCACCAGCCTCGTCGATCATGAAGTTGTGGTGCCTGTTGGGCACGGTGACTGGCGCTTTGTCACCCACCACAACTCCATGATCGACGAGGCGACCTGATGGACGGCTTACAGGGTGCGGGCCAGGCGGTCGGCGAGCGTCCGGGTGAAGCGGGCCGGGTCGGTCAGCTCGCCACCCTCGGCGAGCACGGCCAGGCCGTAGAGCAGCTCGGCGGTCTCGGTCAGGGTGGCGGAGTCACTGCCCTGCTCGTGGGCCTTGCGCAGCCCGGAGACGAGCGGGTGACCCGGGTTGATCTCCAGGATCCGCTTGGTCGCGGGGATCTCGTGCCCCATCGCCCGGTACATCTTCTCCAGGGTCGGGGTGAGGTCCTGGGCGTCGCCGACGACGCAGGCCGGTGAGGTGGTCAGCCGGGACGACAGCCGGACCTCCCGTACACTGTCGGTCAGGGTGGTGCCCAACCAGTCGAGCAGCGCGGCGAACTCCTGTCGCTGCTGCTCGCGCTCGGCCTCGGCCTGCTGCTTCTCCTCGTCGGTGTCCAGGTCGATCTCGCCCTTGGCGATCGAGCGCAGCGGCCGGCCGTCGTACGTGCCGACCCGCTCGACCCACACCTCGTCGACCTGGTCGGTGAGCAGCAGCACCTCGTGGCCCTTGGCCCGGAACGCCTCCAGGTGCGGGGAGTTCTCGATGGCGGCCCGGGACTCGCCGGTGGCGTACCAGATGTCGCTCTGGCCGTCCTTCATCCGCGACACGTAGCCGGCCAGGTCGGTGGGCTCGGCGGGGTCGTTCGTGGAGGCCACCGACAGGATGTCCAGCAGCGTGTCCCGGTTGTCGGTGTCGTCGATCAGCCCTTCCTTGACCACCGCGCCGAACTCGGTCCAGAAGGTGCGGTAGCGCTCGGCGTGGTTGGCCTTCAGGTCCTTGACGCTGGCGAGGACCTTCTTGACCAGGCGGCGGCGGACGATCTGGATCTGCCGGTCCTGCTGGAGGATCTCCCGGGAGATGTTCAGCGACAGGTCGTGCGCGTCGACCACGCCCTTGACGAAGCGCAGGTAGGTCGGGACGAGCGCCTCGCAGTCGTCCATGATGAACACGCGCTTGACGTAGAGCTGGACGCCGCGGCGGCCCTGCGGGGAGAACAGGTCCAGTGGGGCGTGGCTGGGCAGGAACAGCAGTGCCTCGTACTCGAAGGTGCCCTCGCCCTTCATGTGCACGACCTCGAGCGGGTCGGCCCAGTCGTGGCTGACGTGCTTGTAGAACTCGTTGTACTCGGCGGCGTCGACCTCGTCGCGGGGCCGCGCCCACAGCGCCTTCATCGAGTTGAGGGTCTGCACCTCGCTGGTGGCGGCCTCGCCGTCGGCGCCGGGGCGCTCGACGGTCATCCGGATCGGCCAGGCGATGAAGTCGGAGTAGCGCTTGACGATCTCGCGGATGGTCCACTCGGCGGTGTAGTCGTGCAGGTTGTCCTCGGTGTCGACCGGCTTGAGGTGCAGGGTCACCGTGGTGCCCTGCGGGGCCTCGTCGACGGCCTCGATCGAGTAGGTGCCCTCGCCGGTGGACTCCCAGCGGGTGCCGCCGGTCTCGCCGGCCTTGCGGGTCAGCAGGGTGACCCGGTCGGCGACCATGAACGCGGCGTAGAAGCCGACGCCGAACTGGCCGATCAGATCCTGCTTGGCGTGGGCGTCGGCGGATTCGCGCAGCTGACGCAGCAACTCGGCGGTGCCGGACTTGGCGATGGTGCCGATCAGCGCGACCACCTCGTCGCGGGTCATCCCGATGCCGTTGTCCCGCACGGTCAGGGTGCGGGCGTCCCGGTCGACCTTGACGGCGACGTGCAGGTCGTCGGTGTCGGCGACGAGGTCCTTGTCGACAAGCGTGGCCAGCCGGAGCTTGTCCAGGGCGTCGGACGCGTTCGAGATGAGCTCCCGTAGGAAGACGTCCTTGTTCGAATAGATCGAGTGGACCACCAACTGGAGGAGCTGACGCGCCTCGGCCTGGAATTCCAACGTTTCGGCCTGGTTGCTCACACCGTCTCCCATCTCGGCTCGTGCGGAGGTTCGCGGAAAGGATACGAGTCGTCACCCGCCGCGTGGTGACCGCATCCCGTCGTATTCCCGATCGGGACGGACCGCCCTGGTGAGATAGCTGACTTTGGTAAACAGAAGTCAGGTGGGATAGCGTCGCCGCCATGAAGATCGCAGGCAGCACCGCCCTCGTCACCGGCGCCAACCGCGGCTTCGGCCGGCACCTGGCCGCCGAACTCCTCGCCCGTGGCGCCACCGTCTACGCCGGGGCCCGCAACCCGGACACCGTCGACCTGCCCGGCGTGACGCCGGTACGCCTCGACATCACCGACCCCGCCTCGGTGGCCGCCGCCGCCAAGCTGGCCGGCGACGTCAACATCCTGATCAACAACGCCGGCATCGAGACCGGCACCGACCTGCTCGACGGCGACCTGGACCTCGTCCGGCTGGAGCTGGAGACCCACTACCTCGGCAACCTGTCGATGGTTCGGGCGTTCGCTCCGATCGTCGCGGGCAACGGCGGTGGGACGATTCTCAACGTGCTCTCCGCGCTGTCCTGGGTCAACTTCCCGAACGTCGGGGCGTACGGCGCCGCGAAGTCCGCCGAGTGGGCGATGACCAACGCGCTGCGCCTCCAGCTCGCCGAGCGGGGCGTGCGGGTCGCCGGCCTGCACGTCGGTTACATGGACACCGACATGACCGCCGGGATCGACGCCCCGAAGTCCGACCCGGCGGTGATCGCCCGGCTCGGCGTGGACGGCATCGAGGCCGACGCGTACGAGATCGTCACCGACGAGACCAGCCGCCAGGTGCAGGCCGGGCTGGCCGGCGGCGTCGCCGCGCTCTACCCGCAACTCCCCTGACCTGCGACACCACGGCCGCGACCGGCCGCCGCCGACTCCCGCGGCGGCGGCCCGTCCCCCGGGTACGCGGGCGACCTTCGCCCCGCGTACCCGGCTCGACGCACGTCGCTCAGCAGCCACCGCAGCCGTAGAAGAGGATGTCCCAGTGGCTGCCCTCCTTGGTGTAGAGGTTGCCGGAGGGAGCGCGGTACTGGTAGCCGAAGCCGGCGATGTAGCCGACGTAGGTGTAGTTCGCCGAGATGTAGTTCTGGATGCAGGTGCTCAACGCGATGTCGAGCTTGTAGCCGTTCCAGTGGCTGTACGTGCCCCCGGCGTGCCCGGTCTCGGTGCCGGCGGTGACGGTGACCGCGCAGCCGCTGGCCCGCCTGAAGGTGATGATGCCGTCGATGGTGGCCTGCCGCACCCCGTCGAACGAGGTGCAGGTGGGCACGTTGCGGTCGCTGCAGTTGCCGCTGGAGGTCCAGGAGATGCCGGCGGCGCGCAGCTGTGAGGTGGCGCTGGAGTGGCTGATGGCGAAGGCCGGGGCGGCCAGGCCCAGCGCGGCGCCGACCGTGGCGAGGGTGGCCACGAGCAGCGTGAGCACGCGGCGGCGCAGGGTGGGTCGGGTGGATGACATGGCACTCCCGTTCGCATGAGGGGTGAAATTTTGCGAATCAGGGGCCGGCCTTGAAGGATTTCTACCAGAGATCGACCGGCGTGACTAGATGTCGGGTGGAGGGGACACTCGCCGCCCGCCTCCACCCGACGCCCGTCAGCTCGCCTGCAACGTCACGTCGTCGATGACGAAGCTGGTCTGCAACGACGAGTCCTCGGTGCCGGTGAACCGCAACGTCACCGTCTGCCCGGCGAACCCGGCCACGTTGAAGCTGCGCTGGACGTAGCCGGCGGCGGCGTTGAGATTCGAGTACGTGGCCAGTGTGGTCGACCCCACCTGCACGGTGAGCCGGTCGTACACCCTGGACCCGGTGGTCTCGGCCGTGTCGATGTGCAGCCAGAACGACAGCGTGTAGCTGGCGCAGCCGGCCGGCAGGGTCACCGACTGGTACAGGCTCTCGGTGCCGGTGCTGCCATTGCCGTTGAGCCACGCCTTGTACGACCCGGTCCGGGCCGGCTGGCCGCTGGCGTTGGTGATCACACCGGAGGACGCGGTCCACGGCGTGCCGCCGCTCTCGAAGCCGCCGTTGCCGACCACCTGACCGCCGGTGCAGCTCGGGGTGCCCCCGCTGACGGCGAGCTGCCACAGCGCGTACGCGACACCGTCGGCCGCCCGGTTCAACACGGTGGCGCTGACGTTCGCGGTGGTGTCGCAGGCCCGGTGGTAGCACGGGTCGTACGCCGAGTTGGCGGTGCCGCCCCACTTGGCCGCCTGGGAGCTGCTCTTGCGGGCGCTGGCGCCGGCCGCGTAGCCCGAGGTGGGGATGCCGGCCTGCTGGAAGTAGTAGTCGTCGGAGCGGCCCTGACCCTCGACGTTCTCCTCCGGCGACAGGCCCAACGAGTCCCAGTACGCCTTCAGTGGCGCCGCCGTGGTCGAGCTGACCCGGTTGATGAAGTAGCCGCCGTTGACCGAGCCGACCATGTCGAAGTTGTAGTAGCCCTTGATATAGCCGCGCTGGGTGCTGCTGAGCGAGTTGACGTAGAACCGGGAGCCGTTGAGCCCCTGCTCCTCGTCGGTCCACCAGGCGAACCGGACCCGCTTCGTCACCGTCGGGTTCTGCGCGGCCAGGACCAGCGCGTTCTCCAGCAGGGTCGCCGAGCCGGTGCCGTTGTCGTTGATGCCCGGACCGGCCGAGACGCCGTCCAGGTGCGCGCCGAACATGACGACCTGGTCGGCCGGACCGCCCGGCCACTCCGCGATCAGGTTGTTCGACGGGTACGTGCAGCTGGAGCAGTACTGCTCGCTGACGGTGTAGCCGGCCGACTGGAGCCTGGTCTTGACGTAGGTGAGCGAGGCGGTGTAGCCGGCCGAGCCGGCCCGGCGGTTGCCGCCGTTGCTGCTGGCGATGGCGTTGAACTGGGTCAGGTGGGCCTGGACGTTGGTGACGGAGATGTCCGGTGCGGCCAGGGCGGCGGCGGACGCGGCGATCGGCCGGGCCACTGTCGCGGTGGTGGGCGACGCGGTCACCGGCTGGGCGGCCAGC
The DNA here is from genome assembly GCF_040648675.1 of Micromonospora sp. NPDC049101. NCBI lineage: Bacteria > Bacillati > Actinomycetota > Actinomycetes > Micromonosporales > Micromonosporaceae > Micromonospora > Micromonospora sp. NPDC049101. The sequence goes on from NZ_JBEZED010000034.1 coordinate 54,273, forward strand.
GTCACCGTCATTCCGGCGAACACGGCGAGCGCGACACCCGCGCTCAGCGTTCTGCCTCTCATGGGGGCTCCTCGGGGTTGGAGAGATACCCGTGAGACTTACAGATGTCTATGTCGCGAGCATCGGTCGTTCGTTTCGAACCGCCACCGCTTCGACGGTAGGTACCGGCGTCGGCACAGGTGAGTAGAGGTGTCAGGATGGGTAGGTAACGCCAGCAGGGGTCGTGGGGCCCGGAACGGGGGCTTGCGATGGGGCCGGGTCGAGCGTGACGGGACCCCGCACCGACCTGTTCACCGGTGGCGGTGACACCGGCCGGTTGATGGCAGAGCTGGACTGGGCACGCACCCCCCTCGGCCCGGTGACCGGCTGGCCGCAGAGCCTGCGCGCCGCGGTCCGGATGGTGCTCTCGTCCCGGTACCCAATGCTGCTGCTCTGGGGAGAGAGCTTCTCCCAGCTCTACAACGACGCGTACTCCGCGCTGATCGGCGACAAGCACCCGGCCGCGCTCGGCGACGACGTGCGGGTCACCCTGGCCGAGGGGTGGGACGTCCTCGCCCCGCTCATCGAGCAGGCCACGGCGACCGGGGTGGCCAGCTGGGTCCCCGCCCTGCGGCTGCTGCTGGAGCGGGCCGGCTACCGCGAGGAGGCGCACTTCAGCGTCTCGCACGCCCCGGTCCGCGACGACGACGGGGCCACCGTCGGCGTGCTCACCGTGTGCAGCGAGGTCACCGAGCAGGTGGTCGGCGAACGCCGGCTGCGGCTGCTGCGTGACCTGTCCGTTCTCGGCGACGGGCGCACCGTCGACGTGCACGCCACCGGCGCCCGGCTGGCCGACGCGATCGAGAGCCAACCGCTGGACGTGCCGTTCACCGCCATCTACCTGCGCGACGGCACGCTGCTGCGGCGAGTCGCCTGCACGGGCGGCGACCAGGGGTACGCGGGGGCACTGCCGGACACCGTCGAGCTGACCGACCCCGGCCCGGCCGCGGACGGGTGGGGGCTGGCGGACGCGGCGCAGGGCCGAGCGACAGCGGTGCCCGACGTCGCCGACCGGCTGCCCCTGCCCGGCGGCCCGTGGGGCGACCCGGTCCGCACGGCGTTGGCGCTGCCGCTGCCCTCGGGCGGTGAGGATCAGCCGCTCGGTGTCCTGCTGGCGGGGGTCAGCCCCAGCCGAGGGCTCGACGAGGCGTACCGGTCCTTCTACCAGCTCCTGGCCCAGCAGATCTCCGTGGCGTTGCGCAACGCACAGGAGTACGAGCAGGAGCGGCGTCGGGTCGAGGCGCTCGCCGAACTGGACCGGGTGAAGACCGACTTCTTCGCCAACGTCAGCCACGAGTTCCGTACCCCGCTGACCCTCATCCTCGGCCCGCTCACCGACGCCCTCGCGGATGCCACCGCGCCGCTGGCGGCGGTGCAGCGGGAGCGGGTGGAAACCTCCTGGCGTAACGCCACCCGACTGTTGACCCTGGTCAACAGCCTGCTCACCTTCTCCAGCCTGGAGGCCGGACGGGCCCGCAGCGACGCCCGCGTGGTCGACCTGGCGGCGCTCACCGCCGAGCTGGCCGGCGTGTTCCGGGCCGCCGTCGAGCGGGCCGGGCTGACTCTCGAAGTGGTCTGCCCCCCGCTGCCCCGCCCGGTCACGGTCGACCCGGTCAACTGGGAACGCATCGTCACGAACCTGCTGTCCAACGCCCTGAAGTACACGTTCATCGGCCGCATCCGGGTCGCCCTGGACGCCGACGACGAGGAGGTCCGCCTCACCGTCGCGGACACCGGCATCGGCATCGCCGAACCGGACCTGCCGAAACTCTTCGAACGCTTCCACCGGGTCCGGGGTGCCCGTTCCCGCAGCCACGAGGGCACGGGCATCGGCCTGGCCCTGGCGTACGAGTTGGCCCGGCTGGAGGGTGGCGAGGTGCGGGTGGCGAGCCGGGTGGGTGTCGGCAGCACGTTCACCGTGGCGCTGCCCTGGTCCGCGGCTCGCCGCACGGCGGTGAGCGAGCCGTCGCCGGTCGGACGGGGCGACGCGGCCCGCGCCACCGCCCAGGAGGCGATGGGCTGGCTCACCGAGCCGGGCGGCGACCCGACCGGGTCCGGCGACGCCTCCGGTCCGGCCGTGGACGAGCTGGCCGGGGCGCGGATCCTCATCGCCGACGACAACGCCGACATGCGGGCGTACCTCAGTCGGTTGCTCACCGGGCAGGGCTGGCGGGTCCGGGCCGTCACCGACGGCCGGCAGGCCCTCGACGAGGTCCACCGCGACCGTCCGGACCTGGTCCTCACCGACGTGATGATGCCGGTGCTGGACGGCTTCGACCTGGTCCGCCGGCTCCGCGCCGACCCGGCGACCCGGTCCCTGCCGGTGCTGGTGCTCTCCGCCCGTGCCGGCGGTCAGGCCAGCGTGGAGGGCCTCACCCTGGGCGCCGACGACTACCTGGTGAAGCCGTTCGCCGGGGCGGAGCTGATCGCCCGGGTCCGGGCCGGCATCCGGCGGGCCCGCCGGATGCCGACGGGCGACGCCACCGCACCGACTGTCGACGCGGCGTCGGCGCGGCCCGACCCCCGCAACGCCGTCGCGCCGCCCCGGACGGTCACCGCCGGGCGGGACGCGCCGGTGCTGGCGCAGGCCCCGACCGACCCGAGCGGGCTGGGCGACCTCCTGGACGTCGGGTGGACCTACCCGTCCACCCCCACCTCGGCGGCGGCCATGCGTCGGGACGTCCGGCTGACGCTTGACGACCTCGATGTCGACCCGGACGTGTTGGAGGATCTTCTGCTCGCCGCGTCCGAGGCGATGAACAACGCGGTCGAGCACGCGCAGCGGCCCAGCCGCCCGGAGGTGCGGGTCCGGCTCCAGGTGGGCGGCGGGCTGATCCGGGTCTCGGTACGCGACTTCGGCACCTGGCGGGACCGCCGGCCGGCGATGGATCGCGGGCGAGGCGCGTTGCTGATGAACGCCTACGGCGACGTGCGGCTGGTCTCCACCGCCGAGGGCACGACGGTGACCATCGAGCGCCGGTTGGACGACCCGGCCTGAGCCGACCCGGCCCGAGCCGACCCTGCGTGATCGGGCCTGCGCGTCAGAGTCGGCGGCCGTCGGCGTCGCGGGCGATGATGCCGTCGAGCCGCTCCCCCGGGGCCAGCGTGGCCGGCTCGAACCAGAAGATCACCACCTGCTTGTCGAGACTCCACCGGGCCAACCGGGCATCGACCTGCCGACCGTCCACGGTGCCGATGATCCGGACGGCGGGGCCGACGAAGTAGCCGAAGGTGGGCACCGGTTCGGCGGACAGGCTCTCGTCGTAGCCGATCTCGTGGAACCCGGCGCTGCGGTCGGACCCTTCGACGTCGTTGACCAGGAGGTCCGTGGTCAACAGGCCGTCCGGATCCTGGCGACCGGCGGCCAACCCGATGGTCACCCCCGGCTCGCCGGGCACCGACAGCCCGATCATGTAGTAGACCCGCCGGTCGGAGCCGTGCCGCACCCCGCTGTCGATCAGCTGGCCCAGGGGCTTCGGGGGCGGCACGTCACGGACCTTCGTCGGCGGTGACGTGGGCTTCATCGCCTCCGGCACCATCGAGACACCGGCCGACGGCGACCCGACGGCGACCGGGGGTGGGCGTTCGGGGGCGGGCGGATCGCCCGGCCGGGCGACGACCCCCACCACGACGACGGCGGCGACGCCGGCCGCGAGCGTCGCCGCTCCCGCTCCGGCAACCCGCCGACGGGTACGCAGCCGACGCCCCTCGCGCATCACCAGGGTCAGGTCGAGCATGGGGTCGGGGCGCTCGGTCGCCCGCATGGCGTCGCGGAGCCGTTCCCACTCGCTCATCGGCGCGCCTCCCTGTCGGCCGTCCGCGGCGCGGCGGTGCGCAGCTTCTCCAAAGCTCGCGAGCTGGTGCTCTTGACCGTGCCCACGGACACGGCGAGTTCCCGGGCCACCTGCGCCTCCGTAAGGTCGAAGTAGTAGCGCAACACGACGATGGCCCGCTCACGGGGGCTGAGCGCGCCCAGGATGGTGATCAACCACCGCCGGGTGGCCACCTCGTCGGCCACGTCGTCGCGCCGCTGTTCCGGCACCTCGTCGGTCGGATACTCCCGCATCGGTCGCCGCCACCCGTCGACCAGGTGGTTGACCAGGGTGCGGCGGGCGTACCCGTAGGCATCGTCGTCGTGGACCCGCGACCAGGACGCGTAGGTGCGGACCAGGGCGGTCTGCGCGGCGTCCTCGGCCTGGTGGTGGTCACCGGTCATCAGGAACGCGGCATGCACGAGTCGCGCGGACGCCGCTCTCGCGAACTCGACGAACTCCGCGTCACCCCGCGCCACCGTGAACCCTCCCCGTGCCACCACCGCTAGGGACGGGCGAGACCGGAAAAAGGTTGAGCCGACATCACCTCAACCTTTCGCCGCGGTCACCCGTCTTCTCCTCCGCTGCCGCCGATCGGCACGCGAGGGGAGAGACATGTCGACGAAGGTTACCCGCCGATGGCGTACCGCCTCGGGGGCGTCACTGCTGGTGGTGGCGCTGCTCACCGGGTGTGGTCCGACAACCACCGGGCAGGCCGACGCCGACCCCGTCGCCGCCACACCGCCGCCCGGCCGGCCGACGCCGACCTCCGCCGCGGGTCGGCCGACCGGAGTCGCCGGTGTCCCACCCACGTCCGCGCCCGCCGTCCCGGTCGCCTACCCCGCCTCCGGCAGCAACCGCTGGTCGACGGCGCCCGCCGAGGCCGCACCCGCACACGGGACCGGCGGTCGGTTGCTGCGCTACCGGGTCAGCGTGGAACGCGACATCCGGGGCCTGCCGGTGGGCGACATCGCCACGGCGATCTCCACGACGTTGAACGACCCCCGCGGGTGGACGGCCGGCGGGGCGTGGCGACTGCGCCGGGTGGGTGCCGGTGACCCGACCGACTTCACCATCTACCTGGCGACCCCCGGCACCCGTGACACGCTCTGCCAGGACGTGCCGGACGCCTACACCTCGTGCCGCAACGGTGCCCGGGTGGTGCTCAACGTGGCGCGCTGGGTCAAGGCGGTGCCGGGCTACGGCGCGAGCCTGACCACCTACCGGGAGTACATGGTCAACCACGAGGTGGGGCACAAACTCGGGTTCGGTCACGAACGGTGCCCCGGGCAGGGCCGGCCGGCGCCGGTGATGCAGCAGCAGACGTTGGGCCTGCACGGCTGCACGGCGAACGCCTGGCCGTACCCGAAGGGCACGGTCCGCTACAGCGGGCCGGTCGGGGCGTACGACGACGACATCCCGCGGCGCGAGGGCGCATACTCGGCGCCCTGATCCCGGCGCCCGGGGGCCGGGATCAGGTGCGGCGACGTTCCTGTTCGAGCCGCTCGTCCAGCCGACCCAGTTCGTAGATGTCGTTGAGGGTGGTGGGCAGCCGCCGGACATTGTCCGGCGCGGCCTCGAAACCCGGCTCAGGATCGAGACCCGGCTCAGGGTCGAAACCGGGCTCAGGGTCGAGGGCCAGCTCGGGGCCAGGAGACGGCGCGGCGGGGCCGCGCGACAGCTCGGGGCCGCGCGACAGCTCGGGGCCGCGAGACAGCGCGGGGCCGCGAGACAGCGCGGGCGCGGCGGCCGTCCGGCGGCGGCGCAGGAACAGCAGTGCCAGCACCGCGAGGGCGGCGGCGACCAGCAGGGAGTACGCGAGGGGCCACCCGTCGCGAGCGGGGCTGACGAGTACCGGCGAGGCAGCCGAAGCGGGGGTGTCGGCGCCGTCGCGCGGGGGCACGGTGGCCTCGCGGGTGCCCGTGCCCGTGCCGGTGGCGGGGCCGGCGGGGCCGTTCGGGGCGGCGGGGCCCGCCGGTGCGCGGACGGCGACCGACGACCCGACCTGCGCCGGGGTGGCGCTGGGCCCCGGCAGGGTGGGGCGGTCGGTGGCCGTCGGTGACCCGGGCGTGGCCGTCGGGGTGGCGAACGGCGTCGCGCTCGGCGTCGCGCCGTTGCCGAGCAGGTCGTCGACGATCCGGCCGACGCCGCCGAGGAGGTCCCCCACCGGGTCCGAGGTGGCCGACGGGGACGGCGCGGGCGCGAGGGCCAGGGTCAACATGAGGGCGACGACGGCAGGCACGGGTCCACCTCCGGGGTGTCGGTGTGTCCGGCACCGTACCGCAGGGTGAAAAGGTGTGGGTGACCCCGCCCGGCCGTCGGCGGGGACGCGACCCGCGCGTCCCCGCCGAGGTGTCCCGGATGGTTCGACGGGCAGACCGCCGACCTGGGTGGAGGTCCACCGTCGGCCCGATGTCCTAGGCGCCGGCCCAGGTGTACGTCGTGCTGGCCGGTGCGGCCAGGGTGCCGGCGAACAGCGAGTTCACCCGGCTCGCCTCGGCCGAGCTGGGGTTGGCGTTGCGGCAGGAGACCGGGGCGCTGCTGCCGGACATCAGGTCGGAGCAGAGCCCGGTGCGCCGGTCCGGCAGGCCCAGGATGTGGCCCAGCTCGTGGGCGGCGATCCGGTTGCGGTCGTAGCCCTGGTTGACGGCCGTGCGGCCCATCCAGATCCGGCCCGAGCCGAGGCCGGTCGGCTGCGCGCGGGGCCAGCCGTCGTCGACGTAGATGGTGATGCTGGCCGGGGTGCCGGGCTGGAGCCGGACGGTGCTGACCCGGCTGTTCCAGATCTGCGCGGCCTGGTCGAAGTTGGTGCGGAACTCGCCGGTCCGGCTCGCGTCGTAGTAGACGGTGCGTACGGCGGCGGCCGGCGCACCGGTGGTGAGCTGCACCCCGGCTGTCGCCAGGATCGCCACCAGCATGGCCAGCGCCGTCCGTAGCACTTGTCGTTGGAACATCACGCACTCCCCTGCGGTCGTCCGGCGACCGTCGGCCAGCCGCCGATCATTGATGCGTGTCAATGCTACGGCGGTGACTGTCGATGTTCGGCATAGCGGAAGCGTCATACCGGCGTCCTCTCGGCGGCGATGCGGTAGGCCGACGAGGGCTCCGGATGGCTGTGCGGATCGGTCAGACGTGCAGGGTGGGCCGGTAGATGAGCTCCTGGGTGCGGCCGTCGAGGGTCCGGCTCTCGATCAGCTCCAGGTCGAAGTCGGCCGCGCCCTGGAAGATCGGCTCGGTACCGGTCTTTCCGGTGATCACCGGGAAGACCGTCACCTGGACGAAGTCGACCAGACCGGCGGCCATCAGCGCACGGTTCATCGACAGGCTGCCGTGCGAGCGCAGGGGCACCTCGGACTCCTCCCTGAGCCGGGCGACGACGTCGACGGCGTCGCCGCGCGCGACAGTCGCGTCCGGCCAGTCGAGGGGGCCTTCCAGCGTGTTCGACACCACTGTCGCCGGGAGGGCCCTCATCCGGGTCACCCAGGCGTCGCGGACCTCGGACTCCTCGGTGCTCGCGGCCAGCATCTGCGCGAACGCCCGGTACGTGCGGGCGCCGAAGACCATGCGCTGCTCCGCGCCGTACGTGGCGAGGCGGTGCGCGAGCAGCTCGGGGCCCTGCTTGCCCCAGTAGCCGCCCCAGTTGCCGCTGGTGGTGCCGAAGCCATCGAGGCTGGCGAAGACGTCGACGGTGTAGGTGGCGGTCATGATGCGCTCCTGCTGTGGGTGAGTGCGGCACGACGTGTCCGCAGGTGGGCGTGCTCGGTCTCGTTGCTGGTCAGCGCCATGGCCTGGTCGTACGCGGCCCGGGCCTCGTCGTCGCGTCCGAGCCGGACCAGCAGCTCGGCTCGGGTGGCGGGCAGCCGGTGGTAGCCCGGCAGGTCGAGGCCCGCCAACTCGGCGAGGGCCACCGCCGGTCCGTGCACCTCGGCGACGGCGACCGCGCGGTTGAGCGCGACGACCGGGGTCGGCGCGAGCGCGAGGAGCTGGTCGTACAGCGCCAGGACCTGCGCCCAGTCGGTGGCGGCGCCGTCGGTGTGCACCGCGCCGATCGCGGCCTGGATCTGGTACGGGCCGGGCCGGTTGCGCCGCAGGCATCGCCGGACCAGGTCGTGCCCCTCGACGATGAGTGCCCGGTTCCACAGTGACCGGTCCTGGTCGGCCAACAACACCAACTCCCCGGTCGGGCCGAGCCGGGCGGAGCGGCGTGCCTCGGTCAGCAGCAGCAGGGCGAGCAGGCCCAGCACCTCGGGCTCGTCGGGCATCAGCGCGGCCAGCTCGCGGGCGAGTCGGATCGCCTCGGTGCACAGGTCCGTTCTGATCAGCGGGCCGGCGGTGGACGCGTAGCCCTCGTTGAACATCAGGTAGAGCACGGTGAGCACGTACGGCAGGCGGTCCGGCAACTCGTGGTCGGCGGGTACCCGGTAGGGGATGCCCGCGTCGCGGATCTTCTTCTTCGCGCGCACGATCCGCTGCGCGATCGTCGACTCCTGAGTCAGGTAGGCCCGGGCGATCTCCGGTACGTCGAGACCACCGAGCAGGCGAAGCGTGAGGGCGGTCCGCGCGTCCGGGCCGAGCGCCGGGTGGCAGCAGGTGAAGATGAGTCGTAGTTGGTCGTCTTTCACCGGTCCCACCTCTCGGGGTTGGTCCTGTTGGTGCAGCAGCAGGGCCTGGGCGTGCCGGGCCTCCCGGGTCGACTCCCGGCGGAGCCGGTCGATCGCCCGGTTGCGGGCGGTGGTCACGATCCAGGCACCCGGGTTCGGCGGCGGGGTCTGCCACTTCTGCACAGCGGTGGTGAAGGCGTCCTGGACCGCCTCCTCGGCGAGGTTGAGGTCACCGAGGAGGCGGGTCAGGGTGGCGACACAGCGGCCGTACTCCGCGCGGTAGATGCTCGCCAGGTCCATGTCGGGTGACCGGCTCCTGGTCAGGCCTGGGACAGGTCGTCGAAGGGGCGCACCTCGATCGGGCCGCAGGCCGCCGCGCACTGCTCGGCCCAGGCCAGCGCCTGGTCCAGGTCCGCGCACTTGATGACCCAGAACCCGGCGATGTGCTCCTTCGTCTCGGCGAACGGGCCATCGCTCATGGTGGTGGCGCCGTTCTCGATCCGAACGACTGTGGCACTGTCCGGCGACCGGAGACCTCCGCCGAAGACCCACGCGCCCGCGGCCTGCATCTCGTCGTTGATCCGGCCGGTCTCCCGGAACATGGTCTGCATCTCCTCGTCGGACGGGTCCGGCTCACCCTCGACGACGTGCACGGACAGCAGGTACTGCTTCATGACGATCCTCCGCTGGTTCGATGGTGGAATGGGCGGTCGGTCAGGCGGCCAGGCGACGTGCGACAGCAGGGACAACGATCGCGGCCGCGACCAGGTGAGTGAGCATCAGCAGCGCCTTGGTGGCCGCCCCCGCGTCGACGATGACGTCCGGCACCAGTGACAGCACCGTCAGCACGACCGTAGTGCGAACGAACACGCGTCGCGGGTGCCGGGCGAAGCGCGACAGCACCGCGGCGAGGATCACCCCGACCAGCGAGAACGCGGCGGTCAGCACACCGAAGCCCGACACCGGAATCGGCGCGTCGGCCACGTCGAGGCTGATCCCCGCCGCTCGGCCGGCGGCAGCGATGGCCATGGTGGCGGCGCTCGCGGCGACCGTGGCGGCGATACCGGTCCGGATCAGCGCGCCGACGGTCGACGTGGTGGCGCGGGTGGTGGTCGCTGTGCTGGTCATCGTGCCCTCCGGTGGGTGTGCGGCCCGCCGCGGTGGCGGGCTCTCACCAGGACTACGAACTGAACCGATCCCAATCGACAGGTACGCCAAATATTTTTTCCCCGCTGTGCCGAGCGCGCTCAGGAGGGGCGGTAGACGAACAGCGCCCAGAGGAGTGGAACGGCGGCCAACGGCGCCACGCACAGGGCACCGATGCGCACCCAGGACGGCAGGCTGGCTCTGCGGGCCAGCACGACGGCCGCCACGCCGTACCCGCCCGCCAGTAGCGCGGTCGGCAGTGACGCCCACGGCTCGGGCCCGCACTCCGACGGGTCCTGCACGAAGGGGGGCCGGCACGGCTCGGACGGGGCCATGGCCGTGGCCAGCGTTATGCCCGACAGGCACATGATCGGCAGTAGCGGGACGGCCAACAGCGCGAGTGTGACAGCTACCCCGAGGCTGGTGCGGCGCCGCGGTGTCGTCCCGTGCTGCTGCCCGTCCGCGCCGCCCCTGCTTCCACGATCGGTCACCGTCGCCCCCGCGATGCCCAGGTGATCCGTTGTCACAGGACCACTCGGATCCAATCTCGACACCGGCATCGTAGTGCGGTCCCACACATCACTCGCCGCGTCGATCATGGAGTTGTGCTGGGTGACAAAGCGGTAGTTAATCGCCATTTCCGGCACCACAACTCCATGATCGACACGGTCGACCACCCCGGAGGTCAGGCCTGGGCGGGTGCCTCGTCGGCCAGGTGCCAGATCTCCCGCATCGGGGCCCACCAGTCCCCCGAGCCGGGCTCGGCGATCGATTCCTGACACGGGTCGGTCAGCTTCCACCACTCCTGCGTCTGCGGGTCCGCCGCGATCAGCCGCAGGTCGGCCTCGTAGTCGTCGCCGACGTACTCGTAGTAGCCGAAGAGCAGGTCGCCGTGGAGAAAGATGGTGTAGTTGCGGAAGTTCGCCTCCCGCAGCGTCTGCTCGACGCTCGGCCAGACGTCGGCGTGTAACCGCAGATAGGTTTCCCGCTGTTCCGGGCGGAGTCGGATCACGCAGCCATGACGTTGCACGTCGGGCCCCCTCGTGTGAGCTGGTCGGTTCGAGCTGGCCCGGAGGCCACGGTCAACGACCCCACACCGTCCGCCGGCCGGTGGCCGTGGTGGACGATGCGCGCTGACCGCCGGACCAGGCGGTGTGCCGGTCCGAGCGACCGATGATCTCAGCAGCCCGCGTCGAGATCAACGATTGGTGCAACGCCCGTATTCGTGACCGGTCGTATTCGTCCGCGTCCCGGCCAGCAGTGTCGGCGTACGGCTTCGAGTGCAGAGCCGGGTACGCCACCGAGCACACGGTAGCTATCGACATCTACGAGTGCGGCTGCGGCTCGCGGCCGAGCTCGCTCGGCAAGGATTAACTACAGTCGCCGTTGGGTGGATGCTCGTCCTGAGGAGGGGACAGGGGGCGCTACGACATGTCGCAGAGAATACTCGGCGCTGGTGTAGGTGCCGCCTTGAAAGGCTGCGGCGTCGATCGGCGTATCCGAGCCGGGCACCCGAGCGGCATAACTCTCCGCGTCGTCTACCGGCAGATAGCCGAGCTGCGCTCCGGCGGCGGTGTCCCAGAACGCGCGTGTATTGGCGGAAACGGCGTAGGCGGTAACAAAGTGCACATCCGGCGCGGTGATAGCCGCACGGATGAAGCCGACGCCGTCGCGCGGGCTCAACCAGGTTGCCAGATACCGGGCCTCGGTCGGCTCCTCCTCGAAACTGCCGATTCGCAGGCACACCACCGACAGCCCGAACTTGTCGGCGTACATGCGCCCGAGTGCTTCGATGGCGACCTTGCTCACCCCGTAGAACCCGTCCGGTCGAACCGGTGCGTCTGGTCCGACAACCTGCCCGACCGGGTAGAAGCCGGTGACACGGTTGCTACTGGCCACGACAACTCGTCCTACCTTCTGTCGGCGGGCTGCCTCCAACACGTGATACGTGCCCAGCACGTTGGTGTCCAGCAGGTCGGCCAAGGGTGCCTCATCCGGAAGCCCGGCCAGATGCACCACGGCGTCCGCCGCCTCCAGAGCGGCGACTACGGCGTCGAGGTCTGCCAGATCCAGTCGGATCGCCCGCTCTGTCGGAGACTGTGGCTGCACCGGAACCCGATCGACCAGCACGAGTTGGCGAACCTCATCGCGCAGGTGTTGACAGACTGCCGATCCGATCCGACCTGCTGCACCCGTGACCACGACCGTGCCCAGTTGTGAACTCATGGCCTACATTCTGGCGGTACACACCGACAGGATGATCATTGTCGCGCCGATGACGCAGCCCGCGCGACAGACCTAAACGAGCATGCAACCCGGCCAGAATGTCCGCGCCGCCGCGCTGAGAGCGGAAGGTCGAATGGTTGTATCAGATGCAACTCGGCCTATTTACTCCGCCGGGGCGAGATGTCCGTGCGGAGCGACCACGCCGCCTAAGGCCTGTTTCATAAGGGCGGTCGAGCCGAGGCGGAGTCCGGGCGGCGATCCGGCAAGGCGCGGTTTCGTCCGGATACCGGTGTCGTATCCGGACGAAACCGCAACGCCGCCGGTCGTCGCCCGGGCCCGCCGCAGGCCGGCCAGTTCTTGTGAAACAGGCCTTAGAGGGCGACCTGCTGGCGGGCGGCCATCCTGCTGACCGCGACGTTGATGGCGAAAATCCCGGCCACGGCTCCCAGGAGCACAGTTCGAGGGCTCAACTCCCAGTACTCGCGCTGCCAGTCCGCTGGCTGGTAGGGCAGCGTCGCCAGGATCGGCACCAGGAGGAGCACGCTGGCCGCGATCGACATCCGCACATCCAACGCCGCCCCCACGAGGGCCGCCACCAGCCCACCGACCGCGATGACTGGCAGCGTGAGCGGGTCTTCCCAGCCGTTGAGTGGATTGGGCGTCAGGACCGTCACGCTGATCGCCGCGCCGACAAGCCAGGCCCACTGTCGCGTGCCCCGTGGTTGGCGCGCTCGAAGCAGCGGCACCATCGTCAGCACGGCCAACAGGCAGGCCCACGTCGGAAGCTGCATGGCCAGGTGGAGAACGGCCTGGAGCCCCAATGGGTGTGCCTCGCCCCCCATCTCCGGATCCGCGTACCACCCGGAATACCACATTTTCGCACCGAGCGCGCCGATGGCCAGGGCGAACGCGAGGCGGTAGCGAGCCCATGCCGCGGCGGCCAACGCGAGGAGCAACAGTCCGGGTGTGGCCAGGCTGCCCGCGAAAACCGGGAGGTCGAAAGGGAGCGCGGGCAGCAACAACTGCACCACGACGGGCTTGGCCGCGAGGGCGATGCCGCCCACGAGCAGGGACAGCGCGGTCAGTCGCAGCGCGGAGTGCAGCAGTGCGGCTCGGGAGCCGAGCCGGTCCACGCCGGTACGGACCCGCAGACCTGCCACCACGAGTGCCGCGGACTCCCGAAGGCTCAGGTGCCTCCGGTCCGTCTCACCCCCGCCCAGCAGCGTTTCCAACATCTCGTCGGCGCGGTACTGCCGGTAGGCCCGAGGGTAGGCGCGCAGCAGCCACCGGTAGCGGCGCTCCAGCCCGGTCATGCCGGCACCGTCCGCACGGTCGCAGCCGTCGACGGCAGGGAACGGTCTCGAACGATCCGAGCCGCAGCGGCCAACCGTGCCGCCTCCTCCTGGAGTGCGGACAACCCGTGCCCGGTCAGCTCGTAGGTGCGGCGGGCGCGGCCGTTGACCACCGTCTCCGCGGCAAGTCGCACCATCTCCTCGCCGGCGAGCCGGTCCAACGCGGCGTACAGCGTGCCAGTCGTCAACCGCACCCGCCCGTCGGACAGGTCCTGCACGCGCTTGACGATGGCGTAGCCGTGCAACGGCTCGTCCTGCAACGCGGCGAGGATGAAGTAGGTGGGTTCACGCATCGGCACGGAGCGTTTAGGCATGTCACTTACATAAGCAGATCAACAACCTATCGGTCAAGTGCGGATCCATCCCCAGTTGGCCTGGCTGCGGTCGTACCCAGACACGGAAGAGGGAGCCTTCCGCGAAGAAGGCTCCCTTCTATGCCTGGAATCCTTGGCAGGAACGCCTGCGGTGACACTCCGGGGCGTGCTCAGCTCAACGCATCAGCACGAACGCCAGTAACGAACGTTCGCCAGGCGTCCACAGTGAACGTCAGGGCCGGCCCCTGCACATCCTTGCTGTCCCGCACGCCGACGACGACAGGAAGGTTGTCAGCCACCTCGACGCAGTTTCCCTCGTTGCCACTACGGCTGCTTTTACGCCAGAGAGCACCAGTCAAGTCACTCATCGTAAGTCTCCTTAATCACTGTGCTGATCAGATCCTCTGACGCGCGCTCGCTGAGTGCAAGATCCAAGAGCGACTGCCAGACCTCAGAGTACGTCTCAACCTCACTCCGCCGGTCCAGGTAGAGGCTGCCGGTCAGCGACTCGCAGTAGACCGTGCTTGGCTCCGCCGGCCGCGTACCAACCGCCGGAAAGTCAAGCAGCACGAACGCTCCGGCAACGGACGCGCGGTGTGGCCCGGTGGCCAGCGGCAACACTCTGACGGAGATGTTCGGAGCCTGCGCAGCGTTCACCAGGTGGGCAAGCTGAGCACGCCACGCGTCGATGTCACGGATGGGGCTGCGGACTACTGCCTCGTCAATGACCGCATGGAAGCCGGGTGCCGCCGGGCTGCGCCTGCTCAGGAGCTTCTGTCGCTCCATCCGCAGGGCGACCTTCTGCGCCACCTCCTGAGCGCTGCGGTTGGGCTTGGTCTGGAAGACAGCCGCCATGTACTCGGGCGTCTGCAACAGGCCAGGGATAAGCGTCGGTTCGTAGTGGCGTATCCGAGTGGCTGACGCTTCCAGCCCTACGTACAGCTCAAACCAGCCAGGGATCACGTCGTCGTAGGCATGCCACCAGCCGCGAGACTTGCTCTCCCTGGCGAGGCTGACCAACACCTCTGTCAGCTCAGCCGACGTGCCGTAGTGCTGGCACATCAACATCACGTCATGTGTCCGTAGGGACGTCTGACCACTCTCCAGCCGGTACATCTTGGCTCGCGACCATTCAAGGTCGTTGGCTGCGGCTTCCAGGTTGATCCCTGCTTCCTCTCGGGCCTGCCGCAGCAACCGTCCGAGTTGCCGCCTTGGTACGGAGGAACCCGCTTCACCCATCCACCCTCCCAGTCTCACTCCGTGCACCTGTGTGTCTCATTTGGAACAGCGTGCACGGCCAGATGGCCCAGCGTCAATCTCCGAGCGTCAATTTCGATGTGAGACGTTGCAGAACAGCGCCCGAAACATGGATTGTGGCTGGTAGATGGCCTGTTCGACGATGATCTCGGGAGGCAGACGTGCGCCGATGGAAGTGGTTCCAACGTCCAGAAGTGCCGATAGACGTTGTTGAGCGCTCCGCCTACCAACCCGTGGCGTGCGACTCCCCCACGACATCACCGAAGCCGGATGAGGCCACGAGCAAGCGACGAGCGCGCAAGCGTGGCAACCAGCGAGACGACCGTCATGATGCTTGAGGAGATCAGGCCCGAGCCGCCGTTCCTGGTGATCATGGCCGGTTACGTGATCGACCTTCACCACCGCGACGTGTGCTCCAAGTGCCGGCCCGACGGCTCGTGCCCTCGTCTGCGGCAGGCCGCCATCCGCCTCAACGCCTGGCGCGACCGAAAGAGCCGGCAGCCGTGAAGGCGGGCGACGTACTGCGGCTGGATCGCGCCGTCAGCGTTCAGTTCATGATCCCGATTACGGTACGGGTGATCAGAAAGCTCGACTGGCCCACCTACTACGGCTGGTGCTGGATCGACTGCTACCAGGTCGACAGCAGAGGAGAAGCCATCGCGCGGCGCTCCCTGTTCCTTCGGCCCGACCACGTCCAGTACGCGCCACCCCCACCACCGAGGCCGCCTGCCACCAGGCGGAAGCCGCCGCGGCCGTCCCGACTCTGACCACTTGATTCATCCGACGGACGCCGGCTGGAAACGCAATCGTTTCCTGGATGCGGTGCGACGCAACTCACGAAAACCTGCACGATCACACAACCGCGAACTAGGGTCAGTACGACATCGTTTCGCGGGGGGTGCGGGCATGCTGGGTGGTCAGCAGGTGGGAGCGGGTGCCGGGGTCCCGGCGGCCCGGGTGCCCCGCTGCACCGAGAGCGACCTGTTCGCCGTGGTCATCGACCTGCTGCGCGAGGTCGGCTTCGACCGGATGACCATCGACGCCGTCGCCGCCCGTGCCCACGTCAGCAAGGCCACCATCTACCGGCGCTGGGACGGCAAGGCCGAGTTGGTGGTGGCCGCCCTGCGCGACCGGCACGTGGGTGTGCACAACCCGCCCGACACCGGCACCCTGCGCGGCGACCTGATCGAGTTGCTGCGCGCCACGGCCGCGATCTGCGTGGCCGACTGCGACCTGATGCAGGCGTTGACCTTCGCCATGCGGACCAACCCCGAGTTGGAACGCCTGGTGCGCCACCAGGTGCTGCCGGCCGGCCGGGTGGCCAGCACCGCCATCCTGGTCCGTGCCGCCGCGCGCGGGGAGATCCCGCCCGAGGCCGGCGAACGGGAGCTGTTCCACGATCTCGCGCCGGCGCTCACCCTGTCCCGCATCGTCGCGCACGGCCTGCCCGCCGACGACACGTTCCTCACCCAGGTCGTCGACCAGGTGCTCATCCCGGTCCTCCGCTACCAGCCCGACCGCCCGCTTCAAGCCTGACTCATCGACATCCGCAACACGGAAGGCTTCACCATGCCCGGAACCACCTCGACCGCACCTGGCGCACCCGGCGCCGGAGCGTCGACAAGCACGCCGCACCCGCGGCGCTGGATCGCGCTGGCGGTCATCGCGGTCTCGCAGCTGATGGTCGTCCTGGACGCCACCATCGTGAACATCGCACTGCCGCAGGCCCAGGACGACCTGGGCATCACCGACGCGAACCGGCAGTGGGTGATCACCGCCTACACGCTGGCCTTCGGCGGGCTGCTGCTGCTCGGCGGTCGGATCGCCGACTACTGGGGCCGCAAGCGCACCTTCCTGGTCGGCATGACCGGTTTCGCGCTCGCCTCCGCCCTGGGTGGCCTGGCCACCACCGGCGGCATGCTCTTCGCCGCCCGCGCGTTGCAGGGCGCGTTCGGCGCGCTGCTCGCCCCGGCCGCGTTGGCGCTGCTCACCGTGCTGTTCACCGAGGCCACCGAGCGGGCCAAGGCGTTCGCGGTGTACGGCGCGATCGCCGGCGGCGGGTCGGCCGTCGGTCTGCTGCTGGGCGGGGTGCTCACCGAGTACGCCGACTGGCGCTGGTGCCTGCTCGTCAACATCCCGGTCGCCGCCATCGCCATCGCGTTCGCGATCCCGCTGGTGCCGGAGAGCCGGGCGCACGGCAACACCCACTACGACGTACCCGGCGCGGTCGTGGTGACCGCCGGCCTGGTCTCCCTGGTGTACGGCTTCACCAAGGCCGCCGAGGACGGCTGGGACGCCGCCGCGACGCTCGGTTTCATCGCCGCGGGCGTGCTGCTGCTCGCCGTCTTCGTGGTGATCGAGCTGCGCTCCAGCCACCCGCTGCTGCCGCTGCGAATCGTCCTGGACCGCAACCGGGGCGGGGCGTTCCTCACCTCCACGCTGATCGGCGCCGGCCTGTTCGGGGCGTTCCTCTTCCTGACCTTCTACTTCCAGGTGGTGTTGCAGTACAAGCCGCTGGAGGCGGGTCTGGCGTCGCTGCCGGTCACCGCCGGTGTGCTGATCGCCGCGGGTGGCGCCAGCCAGCTGATGCCGCGACTGGGTGCCAAGCCGCTGATGGTCGCCGGTGCCGTGCTCGCCGCCCTGGGCATGCTGGTGCTGACCCAGATCGACGTGGACACCTCGTTCCTCACCCACCTGCTGCCCGCCCAGGTGATCCTGGGCCTGGGGCTGGGCTTCACCTTCGTGCCGCTGTCCAGTCTCGCCCTGGTCGGGGTGCCGGAGCACGACGCCGGCGCGGCCAGCGCGACGCTCAACGCCACCCAGCAGGTCGGTGGTTCGTTGGGCACCGCGCTGTTGAACACCTTCTACACCAGCGCGGTCGCCGCCTACCTGGTCGACCGGGCGCCGAACCCGGTCAACCAGGTCGCCGGCCTGGTGCACGGCTACCGCGTGGCGTTCGCGTGGGGTGCGGTGCTGATCATCCTCGCCGGCCTGGCGACCCTGTTCCTGGTGAAGGTGCGCAAGGAGGACATCCCGACCGGCAGCACCGTGCACATGGGCTGAGCTGACCGACGTGGCCGCCGGTCGGACGCCCCGAGCGTGGGGTGGGCCGGCCGGCGGTCGTGTCCGGTACCGTCCCGACCATCGTCGAAAATCCGTTTGAGGAGATCCATGTCAACCCCTGCTGACCAGATCATCACCGCTCTGCGCGCGGGCCACGAGGAGCTCGCCGCGCTCGTCCGCGACCTCAAGGACGACGACCTGCTCCGCCCGTCGGGGGCCAGCGAGTGGCAGGTGTCCCAGGTGCT
Organism: Micromonospora sp. NPDC049101; assembly: GCF_040648675.1. Classification (NCBI taxonomy): domain Bacteria; kingdom Bacillati; phylum Actinomycetota; class Actinomycetes; order Micromonosporales; family Micromonosporaceae; genus Micromonospora; species Micromonospora sp. NPDC049101. The sequence continues at coordinate 72,328 of NZ_JBEZED010000034.1, forward strand.
GAGCCACCTGGGCAGCGGCGCCGAGATCAACCTGGCGACGCTGGACGCCGCCCGCACCGGCGCGCCCGGCCCGGACGGCGACTTCAACCGTGGCGTCTGGGCGCGCTGGGACGCGATGTCCCCGGCCGAGCACGCCGCCGGGTTCCTGGCCGCCAACGAACGGTTGGTCGAGGCGTACGAGGCACTGGACGCCGAGACCCGGGCGTCGATGCGGATCGACCTCGGCTTCCTGCCGGAACCGGTCGACGTGGCCACCGCGGCCCGGTTCCGGCTCAGCGAGTTCGCGCTGCACCAGTGGGACGCCGAGGTGGCGTTCAACCCGTTCGCGGCGGTGACGCCGGATGCGGTGTCGCTGCTGCTCGACCAGGTCGCCGGCATGCTGGGCTGGACCAGCCGGCCGCAGGAGCTGGCCGGGCGGGAGGCCACCCTGCTGGTTCGCCTGCACGCACCGGAGCGGGCGTTCGGGCTGCGGCTGGGCGAGAAGGTCGAGGTTGTCGACGCGCCTTCGCAGGCCGACGGTGAGTTGACCGCACCCGCCGAGGCGTGGCTGCGGTTGGCGGTCGGCCGGCTCGGCTCCGCGTACACCCCGGAGGGCGTGCGGGTGACCGGCCCGCTCACCCTGGACGACCTGCGCCGGGTCTTCGTCGGCTTCTGAGCGTCGCCGCGCGGGCCGGTCGGCCCGGCCCGCGCGGCACGTCAGCCCTTCACGCAGACCACCTGCTTGAGGTGCGCCACCACCTCGACCAGGTCGTCCTGCTGGGCCATCACCTCGGTGATGTCCTTGTACGCGCCGGGGATCTCGTCGACCACCCCGGCGTCCTTGCGGCACTCCACCCCGGCGGTCTGCGTGGCCAGGTCCGCCGTGCTGAACGTCCGCTTGGCCTGCGCCCGCGACATCCGCCGCCCGGCCCCGTGCGAGGCCGAGCAGTACGCGTCCGGGTTACCCCGGCCCCGCACGATGTACGAACCGGTGCCCATCGAGCCGGGGATGATGCCCAGGTCGCCCCGGCCGGCCCGGATCGCGCCCTTGCGGGTGACAAGCACGTCCACCCCGTCGTAGCTCTCCTCCGACACGTAGTTGTGGTGGCACGAGATCGGCTCGTCGTAGCCGACCTGCGGGAAGTGCTCGCGCACCACCCCGCAGAGCAGGGCCAGCATGACGGCCCGGTTGCGCCGCGCGTACTCCTGCGCCCACCACAGGTCCCGCCGGTACGCGTCCATCTCCGGCGTACCGGCGAGGAACACCGCCAGGTCCCGGTCGGGCAGGTCGGCGTTGTGCGGCAGCCCCCGGGCCACCCCGATGTGCCGCTCGGCCAACTCCTTGCCGATGTTGCGGGACCCGGAGTGCAGCATCAGCCACACCCGGCCCTCGTCGGCACCGCCCTGCTCCAGGCAGACCTCGATGAAGTGGTTGCCCCCGCCGAGGGTGCCGAGCTGCCGCCGCGCCCGGGTCTCCAGCTGCGCCACCCGCCGGTCCAGGCCCGCGAAGCGGCCCCAGAAGTCGTCCCAGCCGGCCTGCTCCAGGCCACGGATCCGACGCGTGTCGACCGAGTCCTGCCGCTGGGCGAAGCCGACCGGGATGGTGGCCTCGATCGCGGACCGCAGCCCGGCCAGGTCGTCCGGCAGGTCGGCGGCGGTCAGCGAGGTGCGCACCGCCGACATTCCACAACCGATGTCGACGCCGACCGCGGCCGGCGAGACGGCCTGCCGCATGGCGATGACCGAGCCGACCGTGGCGCCCTTGCCGAAGTGCACGTCGGGCATGACGGCGACGCCCTGCACCCAGGGCAGCGCGCCGATGTTGCGCAGTTGCCGGGCGGCCTGCGGCTCGATGGCGTACGGGTCGGTCCAGACCCGGACCGGTGCCCGGGCACCGGCGAGGGGGGTGAATCCCATCGTGGTCTCCTTCTGTCGTGCGGTGACCGATAATGATCAAGTTTTGTCCGGCCGGGTCCGGCGGCGGGCGCGGATACGAAACAGCCGCCCGATCCCGGTGGGAGGGGCGGCCGGCGGACGCGTCAGCGTCGGCGTCAGTCGCGCCACCCCGGCTCGTTGCCCCGCAACGCGCCATCGGCACAGGATGTGGCAGTGCCGAGCACAGACGCGCCGGCAGGAAGCAGGCGCCAGGCGGCATCGGTGCGGATGCGTCGCGGCACGGCGTACTCCCTCCGGGTGTGCTCTTCTCGACCTTGCACCGACGAGACTAGGAGGGCGGCGGGGCGTCCGCAATGGATATCGCCGCTCCCGGCCGCCGGCACACTGTTCACCGGCTGTCCGACTGCGCGCCGTGGCGTGCTCACCTGGCGCGGCTAGCTTCGCGCGGGCACTGTCCGCCCCTGTTCCGGGAGAACCACCATCACCACCACCTGGCCACCGCACCGCGTCGGCACGATCGACACCGCAGCGGACCTGACGGGCACGGACACGGATCGGAAGGCGTACGGCACGGGGTCTGGCTGGACGGTGGTGAGCTGGGTGGCCCCCGCGCTGGTGGCGCTGGTGCTGGGCCGGTGGCGGCTGACCGGTCCGGCGCTCTGGGCCGACGAGTTGGCCACCTGGGGCGCGGTCCGGTTGAGCTGGTCACAGCTGTGGCAACTCGCCGGTTCGGTGGACGCGGTCCTGACGCCCTACTACGCCCTGATGAAGGCGTACACCGCAGTGGCCGGCACGTCCACTGCCGCGTTGCGGCTGCCCTCGGTCGCCGCCGTCACCGTCGCCACGGTGGTGGTGACCGCGCTCGGGCGTCGGCTCGGCGGCACCGGGACGGGCCTGCTGGCGGGGCTGCTCTTCGCGATCCTGCCGGTGACCTCCCGGTACGCGCAGGAGGCCCGCTCCTACGCCCTGGTGATCCTCGGTGCCGCTGTCGCCGTGTGGTTCCTGATCAGCCTGCTGGAGGAGCCCACGCGCCGGCGCCTGGTCGGGTACGCCGCCGCCGTCGGTCTCGTCGGGCTGCTGCATCCGCTCAATGGCCTGCTGATGCTCGCGGGTCACGCCGTCGCGGTCGGCTGGTGGCAGCTCCCCCGACGCGCCCAGGGCTGGCGGACCGTGCGGCGGTGGGTGACGGCGGCCGGTGTGGGAGTGCTGCCGGCGCTCGCGCTGTCCGTCTGGGGCTGGGGGCAGGCGGCCCAGGTGTCCTGGATCGCGCTTGTCAACCTGAGTGCCCTCCAGGCGTTCCCGGAACGGCTCTTCCACTCCGCGGCCGTCGGCGGGCTCGTCCTCGTCCTCGCGGTTCTCGGCGTGCGCCGCGCCCCGGCGTCCGTCTGCCTGGCCGGCGCGGCGTTCGTCCCGATGGCGCTGCTGTTGCTCGCCGGCACCCACCTGCACGTCTGGGTGGCCCGCTACGTGCTGGTCGTGCTGCCGGCGCTTGCCGTCCTCGCGGCGTCCGCCCTGGCCCAGGTCGGGCGGTCGTCGGCAGTCGTCGCGGTCGGCCTGGCCGTCGTCCTGGCCTTCCCCGCACACGTCGCCGTGCGCTCCCACGCCGGCCACAGCCAGGACTCGTACCGCATCGCGGCGGTCATCGGTCCCCGCTACCAACCCGGCGACGTCGTGGTGTTTCCGGACAGCCACCCGAGCATCCCCTGGTCACCACGCGACATCTACGAGCGCTACCTGCCCGCCCCACGCCCCCCGGACGTGCTGCGCGTCGCCCCGCAACGCAGCGACGGCAGGTTCCTGGCAACCGAGTGCCCGGACGCCAGCTGCCTCGGCACACCACCGCGCATCTGGGTCGTCGGGGCCGATCCCTCGGCCGACCCGTTGCGCGACATGGTGGTCGGCAAGCGGGAACGGATCAGCGGCGGCTACCGGGAGGCACAGCGCTGGCGGTACCCGCTGCTCAGCATCACCCTCCTGGAGCGCACGACCTGAGGGCCGGCTCCGCGACGGTAGGGCAGACTCGCGGGCATGGTGGAGACCTCGGTGCGCCTGCTGCGGCTGCTGACCCTCCTACAGGTGCGCCGGGAGTGGTCCGGCGCGGAGCTGGCCGACCGGCTGGCGGTCACCACCCGCACCGTACGCACCGACGTGGAGCGGCTGCGGGTGCTGGGCTACCAGATCGAGTCCCACCCCGGGGTCGCCGGGGGTTACCGGCTCGGCGCCGGATCGGCCCTGCCGCCGCTGCTGCTCGACGACGACGAGGCCGTGGCGGTGGCCGTCGGGCTGCGGGCGGCAGCCGGCGGTTCGGTGACCGGCATCGAGGAGACGTCGCTGCGCGCGCTGGCGAAGCTGGAACAGTCGTTGCCGTCGCGGCTGCGGCACCGGGTGGACGCCCTGCGGGCGGCGACGGTCTCGGCCGCGGGCGGCGGCCCGACCGTGGACGCCGGCACGCTCACCGCCATCTCGACGGCGGTGCACCGGGCGGAACGCCTGCGCTTCGACTACGCCGGGCACGACGGCACGGCCACCGTGCGCGACGTCGAGCCGTACCGGCTGGTCTACACCGGGCGGCGCTGGTACCTGCTGGGCTGGGACACCGACCGGGCCGACTGGCGGACCTTCCGCGCCGACCGGATCCAGCCCCGGGTGCCGACCGGTCCGCGCTTCGCACCCCGGGAGCCGCCAGGTGGCGACGCGGTCGCGCACGTGCTGCGCGGCGTCGGCTCCGCCGCCTGGCCGCACCCGGCACGGGTACGCCTGCACGCGTCGGCGGACCAGATGGCGCAGCGGATCCCCACCACGGCGGGCCTGCTGGAGGCGATCGACGAGCGGACCTGCCTGCTGCACACCGGTGGGGAGTCGCTGACCAACCTGGCCGCGTTCATCAGCACCCTGGAGGTCGACTTCGACGTGCTCGACCCGCCGGAGCTGCACGCCGTCGTGCGTGCCGTCGCCGCCCGGTTCGGTCGGGCCGCTCAGGTGTCGTAGCTGCCCTGCCGTCGCCGGTGATAGGCGTAGGCGACCGCCGCGAGCAGTGGTCCCCACAGCAGCAGCGGGAGATAGCAGGCATAGAAGATCGCGGCCTCCCACGCGCCGCCCTGGGTGGGGAAGTCCGCCGGGAGCGGCGTGCCTCTCATGGTGACCCCGGCGGGTATCCGGGCGAAGGCTGTGGTCCACAGGACGGTCAGGAATGTCGCGCCGAGCGTCGCGGGTATGAGGGCGGCCGGCGTCGGCACCCGGCGGCCAGCCAGCCACGGAATCCAGCGCGGGAACCGCTCTCCCCAGGCGGCGACGAGCCCGACGGCGGTGAACGCGATCAGCTCCGCCACGATCGAGAGGCAGACGACGTACACCCGTCCGTCGAACCCGATGCCGTCGCGGAACGCGACCGGAAGCCGCCAGAGGCCCGACGGCAGCACGGTGAACGGGATGAGGTACGCGGCGTTTCGCGCCCAGCGGGGCACTCCCGCGACCGGGGCGTGGGCCGCGCGCCACGCCCCGGTAAGCCGATCACTTGTCGTCATGCCGCTCACGCTAGGAACCGAGCGTGCGCGGCACCTCCCTCCGGCGAGGGAGTGCGCTCCCCCCGGTCAGGACTGCGGCACCAGCCGGAACGACTGCGCCGCGGTGCCGTTGCAGGCGTACTGGATGAGCTGGACGCTGTCCGCCGTGGACGCCCCGGGCACGTCGAGGCATTTGCCGCTGAGCCGGTTGACCAGGCGGTAGTAGCCGCCGCCCTCGGACTCGGCTCGCCACTGCTGGTTGTTGCCGCCGCTGTAGGACCAGAGCTGGATCGGCGCCGAGTCGGCCGTCGACCGGTCGGTCACGTCGAGCACCTGGGCGGCGTTGGTGCGGTTGTTGACCCGCAGGTAGCCGCCGCTGGTCGGCACGAACTGGTACTGCTGCGCGGCGCTGCTGTTGCACGCGTACTGCTGGATGGCGGTGCCGTTCGCGCTGGCGGCGGCCCGCGCGTCCACGCACTTGCCGTTGCCCCGGTTGACCACGGTGTGCCAGGCCGTCGGCGAGATGCCGTCGGTCGGCGGGGGCGTGGTCGGGGGGACGGTGCCGGCACCGGCGAGCCAGTGCAGCCCGTCGATCAGCAGCTGGTTCTGCTGCGCGCTGTCGAACGTCGACGACAGCCCGGTGTTGGTGCTGTAGTTCATGGCGTTGTGCCCGAAGTTGGCGTAGAGCATCTTGTACTGCCGGTTGCTCCACACCAGCGGGTAGTACCCGCCGTACCAGGACTGGTTGGGGTCGGTGCCGACCGGGAAGCTGGACGCGTCGACCGAGGCGAGGATGTCGATGTTGGGGTTCTGCCGCAGGTCGTTGCTCCAGGAGTACCACTCGCTGATCGACGAGGGGAACGTCGCGGGCAGGTTCCGGGTGGCCGGGTGGGTGCGGTTGTCGGCGCGCATGGTGACCCGGGTCGGCCCCCAGGTGTTCGTCTGGAACGAACCGGTGCCGAGGAAGGTGTTGTAGTACCAGCTCCAGCTCGACGGGTTGTCGGTCCAGGCGCTGACGTGGAAGCCCAGCCACGCCCCGCCGTTCTGCATGTACTGCTGGAACGCGGCCCGCTGGGCGGTCGGCGGGGCGTCGTCGAGGAACATGACGACTTTGTACTGGGCCAGGTTGGCGGAGTTCAGCAGGCTCCAGTTGTTGGTGGCCTCCCAGGAGAAGCCGTACTGGGCGGCGGCCTGCGGGAACCAGGCCCGGGCGTCCTTGACGAAGTCGATGTGCGCGGCGTCCCAGGTGCCGTTGTAGAAGGCCAGGACCTTGAAGGTCGGCGCGGCCTGCGCACTCCGCGAGGCGTTGACCGCGAGGCCGGCGCTCACCGCGACGACGAGGGCGACGAACAACGACAGGATTCGTCTGGTACGGGAGGAGAGTTCTGCGATCACCTGATCGTCCCTTCGGTGGGGACGCGCGCCGCCGCGTCGACCTGGATCTGTTCACAAGGTTTACAGATAGACGAAAGGTTATGCGGTGTCACCGGTGGCGTCAATCGCGGGTCGGCCGATCGGGTGGGATTCCCGCGACAGCGGGTACCCCGGCCGGATGACCAGCCCGGATGCCGTCGACGTCGACCAGCCACTCGCCGTCGACGTGCCCGCCGCGCCGCACGACGCCAGCGGCGAGTGGGTGCCGACCCGTGACCTCGCCGGGCTCGCACCCGCGGCTCGGCCGGCCCGCCGCTGGACCCCGCGTCGGGTGGTGGCCACCCCGGCCGCCCTGGACCACCCGCACGGTCAGCGGATCGTCGAGCGGGTGCGGGCACAGGGCATCGAGGTGGAACACCTGCGCGCCAACCGGCTCACCGGGGTACGCGGACAGACCGACCGGGAGACGTACGCGCGGGCCAAGGCCACCATGGCGATCGTGGTCAGCCCACCCTCGCGGCGCACCCTGCAACCCATCGCGCCCAGCGCCGACTGGCGGGTCGACCTCGCCGAGGGCTGCCCGGCGCACTGCCAGTACTGCTATCTCGCCGGATCGCTGTCCGGCCCACCGGTGACCCGGGTGTACGCGGACCTCGACGACATCCTGGCCGGGCTGGCCACGTACGCCGGGCGCGGCACGGTGACCAGCCGCAACGCGCGGCGCGCCGACGAGGGCACCACCTTCGAGGCGTCCTGCTACACCGACCCCCTCGCGCTGGAGCACCTGACCGGCAGTTGGCGGCGGGCGGTGCAGCACTTCGCCGACTGGGACGCGCCCGTGCAGTTGCGCTGGACCACCAAGTACGCCGACGTGGACACCTTCGTCGGGCTGCCGCACGCCGGCCGCACCCGGGTCCGCTTCAGCGTCAACTGCGCCCCGGTCAGCGAACGCTTCGAGGGCGGCACCGCCCGGGTGCCGGAGCGGCTGGCCGCACTGCGCCGGCTCGCCCTCGACGGCTACCCGGTCGGGCTGACCATCGCCCCGATCATCGCGCTGCCCGACTGGCGGGACCGCTACGGCGAGTTGCTCGACCAGGTCCGCGCGGCGGTCGACGGGGTGCCGGAGCTGGACCTGACCGCCGAGCTGATCACCCACCGGTTCACGCCGGGCAGCAAGGAGGTGCTGCTCGGCTGGTACCCGCGCACCCGGCTGGAGATGGACGAGGAGTCGCGCAGCCGCAAGCACGGCAGGTTCGGCGCGGTGAAGTACGTCTACCCGCGCGACACGATGGCCGAGCTGCGCGCCTGGTTCACCGCCGAGCTGGCGACCCGGGTGCCGGCCTGCCGGATCCTCTACTGGACCTGACACGAACAGGCTGCGCCGGCAGCAACGGCGCCAGCACAGCCCACTCGTGATTCGTCAGATCGCCACGTGCCACAACAGGTCTAACGAGCGAGATTCATGATCCGCGAGACAGAACCTAGACGCCAACGGTGCCGTCGATGCCCTCGCGGAGGAAGTCGGCGTGCCCGTTGTGCCGGGCGTACTCGTGGATCAGGTGCAGCATCACCAGCCGCAGCGACACGGTCTCGCCGGAGCGGACGTTGTGGCCGGTCACGTCGAGCGACGGGGCAGCGCGCTCGATTCGGCGGGCCTGCTCGACCTCACGCTCCCAGGCGGCGAACGCTTCCGAGCGGGTGGCCGAGCTGGCGTCGTACGCCTGCTGGAAGTCGCCGGTCTCCGACCAGACCAACGGAATATCCTCGCCGTCGATGACCCGCCGGAACCAGGCGCGTTCCACCTCCGCCATGTGTCGTACCAGGCCGAGCAGGCTCAGCGTGGAAGGCGGCATGGACTGCCGACGTAGCTGCTCGTCGGACAGACCCTCGCATTTGAGGGCCAGGGTCGCCCGATGGAAGTCGAGGAAGGCGCGCAGCGTCTCCCGCTCCTCGCCGGTGACCGGGGGGCCGATCCGTTCGGTGCTCATGACAGCGATCATGCCGTAGGCAGCGGCAGCGGCAGCGGCAGCGGCGCCGGTGCCGCCGGGCCGGGCGGTCAGCCGACCGACGAGCGGGCGACCGGCGCGGCGAAGAACGTGTCCGGGTACGGCTCGTCGCGCAGGCTGTAGTGCCACCACTCCCGGTCGTAGTTGACGAACCCGGCGTCGGTCATCAGCCGCTGCAACAACCGCCGGTTGTTCCGCGCCGCCCCGCTGACGCGGGGGTCGGCGGTGTGCGCCCGGGAGTCGAAGCAGTCGAAGCCCGTACCCATGTCGATGCTGTTGTCGGCGAAGCGTTGCCCCCGGGGTGCGGTGCAGGCGACAAGCGGCTGCCCGGCCCGGTACGCGGGCTGGCCGGCGGCGGGCTCGTCGACGAGCGTCAGGTCCATGGTGCTGCCCCGGCTGTGTGCGGTGGGTGCCCCGATGTAACCGTCGGCGAAGAGCCGGTTCTTGGCCAGGTCCGGGTAGAACTCGGCCTTGGTCTGCTGCTCACCGGGGTGCTTCGACCAGGCGACGAAGTCGTCCACCGCCGGCTGCGGGCGGTAGCAGTCGTACACCTTGAGGCTGTGCCCACCGGCCAGCGCGGCGTCCTGCACCCGGCGCAGCGACTCGGCGGCCTGCCGGGTGAGCAGGCACAGCGGCTCGGCGTAGCCGGTGATCGGGCGGCCGACGAAGTTGTGCGCCGTGGCGTAGCGGATGTCGGCGTGGATGCGCGGGTCCAGGTCGGTCAGCACCACGAAGCCCGGCAGCCGGAGCGCGGCGGCGGCAGACGCGGTGGGGGTGGGCCTGGGGGCGGGGCTCGGCGTGGGGCTGGCCGGCGTCGACGACGGCGTGGCCGGCGCGGGGCGGGGCTCCGGTCGCGAACAACCACCGAGCAGCGCGGCGAACGCGAGCACGACGGCGATGCGATGGCGCACGAGTCCTGTCTATCAGCCCCACCCGGCACGGGGTGCCGGATCGGCCGGCCCGGCCCGCCGTGCTGGCTCAGCCCTGCCCGGCACCCGGTGCCGGCTCAGCCCCGCCCGGCACGCCGTGCCGGCTCAGCCCTCGGTCAGGTGGTCGCGGAGGAAGACCAGCGCCGACTCGTCGTCGTCGATCCCGCCGGCCTCGTGGCCGTTGTACCGCCACACGGCCAACTCGGTCGGCCCGGCGTGCGCGTTGACCGCCGCGTACACCGTCGACGGCGGCACGATGTCGTCCATCAACGCCACCGAGTACTTCGCCGGACGGCGGCAGCGCCGGGCGAAGTTGACCCCGTCGACGTACGCGAGGGTGGTCAGCACCCGCTCCTCGGCGCCGCGGTGGATCGCCAGGTAGTCGCGGATCTCCCGGTAGGGGCGGACGGCGGTGGTCACCACCGCGCGCGGAATGTCGCAGAGGAACGGCACGTGCGCGACCACCGCCCGCACCCCGGGTGCCAGCGCACCGGCGGCGAGTGCCAACCCGCCGCCCTGGCTGTGCCCGAGCACCGCCACCCGGGTCGGGTCGACGAGCGGCAGGGTCCGGACGGCGTCCACCGCCCGGACCGCGTCGGTGATCAGCCGCCGGTAGTAGTAGGTCTTCGGGTCGGTGATGCCCCGGGTGGTGACGCCGGGTGCCTCCGGGCCGGCCACGCCGAGATCCGGGGTGTCGCCTCGGCTCCATCCCGAGCCCTGCCCCCGGGTGTCCATCTGGAGGTGCGCGAACCCGGCCGCCGCCCAGAGCAGGTTCTCCAGCGGGTGCCCGCGCCCGCCGCCGTAGCCGGCGAACTGGACCACCGTGGGCAGTGCCGCGTCAGCGCCGTGCGGCACCCGCAGCCAGGCTCGCACGGTCTGGCCGGCGAACCCCGCGAAGGTCACGTCGAGGACGTCGATGCTGGTCAACTCGGTCGCGACCGGCTCGACCCGGACCGGCCAGCCGGCGTCCCGGGCGTCCGCCAGGGTGTCGGCCCAAAAATCGTCGAAGTCCGCCGGCTCCCGGACGACGCCCCGGTAGTCGCGCAGCTGTTCCTCAGGTAGATCGGTGTACATGCTGCCCTCGGTCCGCCGAACTTCCGGAAAGCTTCCGCAACTTTGCCGAACGCTAGAACCGACCTGGCATGTCGTCAACCCCCGTCGGTGAGGCAAGATGACGCGTGGAACGGGCACACCGTTCCGGGATCCTCGGTTGACGACGGCTTGTGGTCGTTCTTCCGGCTCGGTGAAGGAGACGCGGGTGAGCGCGGACGACGGACGCAGGGTGACCATCACCGCGATCGCACGGGAGGCCGGGGTGTCGGTGCCAACCGTGTCGCGGGTGCTCAACGGTCGCTCCGATGTCGCCCCGGGCACCCGGGAGCGAGTCGAGGAGTTGCTGCGCCACCACGGCTACCGGCGTCGCACCAGCCGCAGCGTCCGTCGCGCCGGCCTCGTCGACCTGGTCTTCAACGACCTGGACAGCCCCTGGGCCGTGGAAATCATCCGGGGCGTGGAGGATGTCGGGCACGGCGCGGGCGTCGGCACGGTGGTCTCCGCGATCCACCGACAGCCCACCGCCGCCCGGCAGTGGCTGCAGAACCTGCGCACCCGGGCCACCGACGGCGTCATCTTCGTGACCTCGCACCTGAGCCCACCGCTGCACGCGCAACTGCGCCGCCTCAACGTGCCGGTGGTGGTCGTCGACCCGGCCGGCGTCCCGGCCATGGACGTGCCGACGATCGGTGCCACCAACTGGGCCGGCGGGATGGCCGCGACCGAGCACCTACTCGCGATCGGGCACCGGCGCATCGGCCTGGTGGCGGGTCCGACGCACCTGCTGTGCAGCCGGGCGCGGCTCGACGGTTACCGGGCCGGGCTGGAGAGCGCCGGGGTGCCGGTGGACGACGCGCTGATCTACCCCGGCGACTTCTACCACTCCTCCGGGTTCGCCGGCGGGACCGCGCTGCTCGACCTCGCCGATCCGCCGACCGGCATCTTCGCCGCGAGTGACCAGATGGCCTTCGGGGTCTACGAGGCCATCCGGCGCCGAGGGTTGCGGGTGCCCGACGACGTGAGCGTCATCGGCTTCGACGACCTGCCGGAAGCCCGCTGGGCCTCGCCACCACTGACCACTGTGCGCCAACCGTTGGTCGAGATGGGACGGTTGGCGGCACGGACCGTGCTGCGGCTGGCCCAGGGTGAGGGCATCGACTCGCCGCGGGTGGAACTCGCCACCGAGCTGGTCGTCCGCGACAGCACCGCCCCACCGTCCGGGTCGTCCGGCCCGTCGTGACGGTCGGAACCGGGTCGGAGACCGGGTGGACCAGTTCCGGTCCGATCCCGAAAATTTCGGGTGCCGGGGTGAGCACGCCGGAGCGGTGAGCGACCGGGAGTCGCCCACCGCGCCGTACGGTCAGTGGTGGTGGTGTGCGCGGACGGCCTTGTGGATGGTCACCGGCAGCGCGGGCGCGCCGTCGACCGGCGCCGGGTCCTCGGCGGTCGGTGCCACTCCCCCGGCGGCGATCCGGTCCAGGGTGGCCAGCCCGGCCGCGTCGACCTCGCCGAAGATCGTGTAGTTGGGCCGCAGCGCCGAGTTGGCGTAGACCAGGAAGAACTGGCTGCCGTTGGTGTCCGGCCCCGCGTTGGCCATGGCCAGCACACCCCGGGCGTACACCCGGCGTTCCCCGGTCGGGTCGGTGGGTGCCGGCGGGAGGCCGGTCGGCAGCTCGTCGCGGTAGCGGTATCCCGGGCCGCCCTCGCCGGTGCCGGACGGGTCACCGCACTGCAGCACACTCAGCGTGGGATACGCGGTGAGCCGGTGGCACGGGGTGCGGTCGTAGAAGCGCTTGCCGACCAGGTGCAGGAAGCTCTGCACGGTGCACGGCGCGGCGGCCCGGTCCAGGGTCAGCCCGATCGACCCGTGGTTGGTCTTCAGGGTCACCCGGACGCTGCCCCGGGCCGGGGTCCGTCGCGGGTCGGGCGGCAGCGGCACCGGCCGGGCCGCGGGCTCGTCGGGTGTCTCGGTGTACGCGCACGGGCCGTGGGTGGTGCGCGGCGGTCGGGTGGCGGCGTCAGCGGCGGTGGACGACGCGGTGGAAGCGCCCACGGGGGCGGCGGGCGCGGCGACCGCGCTCGCGGACGCCCCGACGACAAGCGCCCCGGCGAACACTGTCGCTCCCGCGAGGCGGGACAGGGCGCGCAGCGGTCGACGGGGTGCCGCCACGCCGGGGCGCGGTTCGAGTTCACTCGACACGGTGATCCTCCTGGACTCGTGGTGCCAGAAAGACCGGAGTCTATGGATGCCCGCGCCCGATGTCGATCCGTCCGGGCAGCCGCCGGCTCAGGCAACCGCCGACGCGGCGCGGTCCGCGGCTCAGGGCAGCCGGCGGCGACGCCGCCACAGCAGCCCACCCAGCAGCGCCAGCACCGCGGCGCCGCTGGTCGCGGTCACCGCCCACAACCACCCCGAGCCGGTACGCGCGGGCCCGCTGGCCGCCGCCGGCCGGGGCGCACCGGGTGCCGCCAGCGCGGACGGTCCCGCCGTCGGCGTGGCGGTCAACTCCCCCGCCTCGACCAGCCGACCGACGGAGGCGTCCCGGGGCAGCGTGAAGCCCCAGTCCAGCAGGGCCGCACCCTGCTCCCACCCGCGTTTCGGCGCCGACTCGGCACCCAACAGGGTCACCACCAGACGCCGCCCGTCACGTTCCGCCGCACCCACGTAGGTGTGCCGGGCCAGGTCGGTGAAGCCGGTCTTGCCCCCGAGCGCACCCGGGTACCGGTAGATGAGTTGGTTCTCGTTCTGGATCTGGAAACCCTTGGTGCGCTGCGCCGCCTGGGTGGGTATCTCCGCCTGCTCGGTCAGCGCGTACCGGCGGAAGGTCGGCTCGGCGAAACAGGCCCGGGCGATCAGCGCCAGGTCGTACGCGCTGGTGAACTGCCCCCTGCCGTCCAGCCCCGACGGGGTGACCGCGTGCGTCTGCAGCGCGCCGAGCCGGTGGGCCTGCTCGTTCATGGCGCGTACGCCGCCGGCCGCGCCGTCCGCCCCACCACCCAGCCGGGCCAGCACGTTCGCGGCCTCGTTACCGGAGTTGAGCAGCAGACCCAGCCAGACCGTCTCGATGGTGTAGCGACCGCCCGCGACCAGGCCCACCGCCGAGGAGCCGGGCTCGATGTTCATATCGTCCTCGGTGACGGTGACCGGCTGCTTCGGGTCCAGCCGGGGCAGCATCGTGGCCGCCAGCAGGAGCTTCTGCACGCTGGCCGGCGTGCCGTACTCGTGTGGGCCGCAACCGCCGAGCACCTGGCCGCTGTCCAGGTCGGCGACCAGCCACGACGTGGCCGTGATCGCCGGTGGCGCGGCGGCGTCGGCCGGCACGACCAGGCCGGCCGTGTCCAGCGCCGCGCCGCCGACCACCCGCTGCTCGGGCACGGCGGGCGGGGGCGAGGGCCGGGGTGGACGCGACATCGCCGGGGCCGGCACCCGCGGGCAGCGCACGGGTGGCCCGGCGGGCGTTCCCGCGGCGGCGACCGGCGCGGGAGCGAGCAGGACGGCGGACGCCGTGGCCGCCAGCAGCGCAGCTCTCATGTGCCCGACCCTAGTCAACAAGATCGCCCGGCGGGACGGGATGACCGTCAACCCGCGTCGCCGCGAGCGCGCAGGTAGTCGTACAGGGCGGCACTGCCCCGCAGCCGGCGCAGGCTGCGCGCGTGCAGGTCCTGCTCGCGGCGGGCAAGCTCGGCGCGAACCCGCTGCGGGCTGCCGGTGGTCCGCAACTCCCCCAGCACCGCCGCGATGATCTCGAACGGGTACGCGCCTCGGCGCAGCAACGCGATGACCTGCGCGGCGCGTAGTTCCGCCTCGTCGTACACCCGGTAGTTGGTGCCCGGGGTGCGGTGCGGCCGCAGCAGCTCGCGCTGCTCCCACAGACGCAGCTGCGAGGTCCGCACCCCGACCAGGGCGGCGACCTCGCCGATGCGGGCGCCGTGGCGTGCCGCGGGCCGGGCCGCCGGTGGGCTGGCCAGCACCGTCTCGAAGGCGCCGAGCACCCGGCGGATCTCGGCGCGTTCCCGGTCCAGCTCGGCATGGCCGCCGTCGAGCGCCGCCAGGGCCGCCGGCAGGTCACCCCGGTGCACCGCGGCCATGACCTCCCGGGTACGGCTCCAGCCGTGCCCCTCGGCCAGCCGCCGCGCCACGGTCAGCGCCCGGGCGTGCTCGCTGGTGAAGATCCGGTAACCGCTCGGGGTGCGGCGCACCGGCGGCAGCACACCCAACTCGACGTAGTTGCGCACCTGCTGCACCGAGATCCCGACGGTGGCCGCCAGGTCCACGGCACGTAACCGATCCTCCGGGGCGACGTCCACGCCAGCCACCGTACCGCTTACGTCGTGATTTGAGACTTCCCGGGGCGTCTCGCCACTCTCACCGCTGCGCTGTCGCCGAAAGTCTCTACATGGGGATGAATGAGACAATAGAACCCGTCAGCTTCGGCGGGGGACGAGTCCCGCCACGACTCTGTGAAGGGTTCGCATGTCGCAGCCAGCATGGTCCGCCGCCGACAGCCACGACATGATCGAGGTACGCGGAGCGCGGGAGAACAACCTCGCCAGCGTCTCGGTCGACATCCCCAAGCGCCGGTTGACCGTCTTCACCGGCGTCTCCGGCTCGGGCAAGTCGTCGCTGGTCTTCGGCACCATCGCCGCCGAGTCCCAGCGCATGATCAACGAGACCTACAGCACCTTCCTCCAGTCGTTCATGCCGAACCTCAACCGGCCGGACGTCGACTCGCTGCGCAACCTCAGCGCGGCCATCGTCGTCGACCAGGAGCGGATGGGGGTCAACTCCCGCTCCACGGTTGGCACCGCCACCGACGCGTACGCGATGCTGCGGATCCTCTTCAGCCGGCTCGGCGACCCGCAGGTGGGCGGCGCCGGAGCGTTCAGCTTCAACCTGCCCGAGGGCATGTGCACCACCTGCGAAGGGCTGGGCCGGGTCTCCGACCTCGACGTGCACCAGCTGGTCGACGTCGAGCGTTCCCTCAACGACGGCGCGATCACCGTGCCCAACTTCGCGGTCGGCTCCTGGTACTGGCAGACCATCGTCGGCTCCGGCCTGTTCGACCCGGACGCCAAACTCCAGGACTTCACCCCGCAACAGTGGGACGACCTCCTGCACAAGCCGTCCACGAAGATCAAGGTGGGCGGCAACAACCTGACGTACGAGGGTCTGGCGGTCAAGGTCAAGCGGCTCCTCCTGGCCAAGGACCGCGAGTCGATGCAAGCGCACATCCGTGCCTTCGTCGACCGGGCCGTCACCTTCACCACCTGCGGCGACTGCGGCGGCACCCGGCTCAACGCGGCGGCCCTGTCGTCGCGGATCGCCGGGCGCACCATCGCCGACTGCTCGGCCATGCAGATCAGTGACCTGGCCGCGTTCGTCCGGGGCATCGACGATCCATCGGTGGCGCCACTGATCGCCAACCTGCGGGACCTGCTGGAGTCCCTGGTCGAGATCGGGCTGGGCTACCTCAGCCTGGACCGGGAGTCCGCCACCCTGTCCGGCGGCGAGGCGCAACGGGTGAAAATGGTCCGGCACCTCGGCTCCAGCCTGTCCGACGTCACGTACGTCTTCGACGAACCCACAGTCGGCCTGCACCCGCACGACATCGCCCGGATGAACGACCTGCTGCTGCGGCTGCGCGACAAGGGCAACACGGTGCTGGTGGTCGAACACAAGCCGGAGACCATCGCGATCGCCGACCACGTGGTCGACCTCGGGCCGGGGGCCGGCACCGCGGGTGGCCGGATCTGCTTCACCGGCGACGTGCCCGCCCTGCGCCGCTCCGACACCCGCACCGGCCGGCACCTGGACCACCGGGTGACCCTGCGCTCCGACGTGCGCCGACCGACCGGGCAGCTCCCCATCCGCCAGGCCGACCTGCACAACCTGCGCGACGTGGACGTGGACATCCCGCTCGGGGTGCTCACCGTGGTCACCGGTGTGGCCGGCTCCGGCAAGAGCTCGCTGATCCACGGCTCGCTGCGCGGCCGATCCGGGGTGGTCATCGTGGACCAGTCCGCCATCCGCGGGTCGCGACGCAGCAACCCGGCCACCTACAGTGGCCTGCTCGACCCGATCCGCACCGCCTTCGCCAAGGCCAACGGGGTCAAGGCGGCCCTGTTCAGCGCCAACTCCGAGGGTGCCTGCCCAGCCTGCAAGGGGATCGGGCTGATCTACACCGACCTGGCGATGATGGCCGGCGTCGCCAGCGTCTGCGAACGGTGCGAGGGACGACGCTTCACCGACGAGGTGCTCACGTACACGCTGCGCGGCAAGAACATCAGCGAGGTGCTGGCCATGTCGGTCACCGAGGCGTACGCGTTCTTCCCTGGTGGTCCGGCGCACCTCATCCTCGGTCGACTGGTCGACGTCGGGCTGGGCTACCTCAGCCTCGGCCAGCCGCTGACCACCCTGTCCGGCGGGGAACGGCAACGACTCAAGCTCGCCATCCACCTGGCGGAGAAGACCACCACGTACGTACTGGACGAACCCACCACCGGCCTGCACCTCGCCGACGTGGACCAACTGCTGGCCCTGCTCGACCGGATGGTCGACGCCGGCAACACGGTGATCGTCATCGAACACCACCAGGCGGTCATGGCCCACGCCGACTGGCTCATCGACCTCGGCCCGGGCGCCGGCCACGACGGCGGACAGATCGTCTTCACCGGCACGCCCGCTGACCTGGTCGCCCAAGGTGACACGCTCACCGCCACCCACCTGCGTGAGTACGTCAACGCGCCGGCGGTGGTCGGCCAGGGGTGACACCACCGACCGCCGCCACCGCCGTGCCGTAGAGCGCGGAGGCGGTGCGCTGCGCCGGGTCGGCGGCGGGCGGGCGGTGCAGGTCAGGCGACGCGGCGCAGCCAGCGCCGCTGCCAGGGCGTCTCCACCGCCTTCGGGTGGTAACCCGCACGGACCCAGGCCACCGCCCGCTCGGCCGGCAGGCCGTCGAGGATCGCCAGCGCGGCCAGTGCGGTTCCGGTGCGCCCCACCCCACCCCGGCAGGCCACCTCGACGCGCGCACCGTCGTGCGCACGCCGCAGCGCCTCTCGCAGCGCGTCGAGGGCATCCGCCCGATCGGTCGGCACCCAGAAATCAGGCCACCGGATCCGCCGATGCATCCAGGCCGGCTCCGGACCATCCGCCAACAGCAGGGCGAAGTCGGCGGGCGAGGTCGACGCGGCGATGCGGCGTCCGCGCACTGTCGTCCCGCTGGGCAGTACGAGCAGACCCGGCTGCTCGGGCCAGGGCTGAAAATCGGTCACCCGAACAATTGTGCCGGCTCCGGCCCCACCAACAGCGCCGCCCCCGGCTGTGTGGGCCGGGGGCGGCGCTGGTGTCGGTGTGCAGGTCGCCTCTCGGCGAGTGGCACGACGCGGCTCCAGCCGAAC
>NZ_JBEZED010000035.1:0-24112 GCF_040648675.1 Micromonospora sp. NPDC049101
CAACTTTAATCATACGCCTACCTCCGATATCCAAACACCCACTAAGACACTCTTTCCCTACCCCACTCACTTACCCCCCACCCCCCCCCCCACCCCCCACCCCCCACCCCCCCCGGCCTCCGCCCCCACCCTCACCCCGTTGATCATGAAGTTATTGCCACCGATCCCGGCGTGTCGTGACAATAACTCCATGATCAACGGGGTGAGGACGGGGGCGGAGGCGGGGCCTGGGGAGGTGGGTGGGTGGCCGGTTTGGCGGGGGGCGCAGGTCGGCGTACACTTTCAGATCGGCGCACAGCGTCCACTCCGGCATGCCCACCCTGCGCTTCGGTGGGACCTGGAGCCGCGGCTGGCGCGGTCTTCTGATTCTGATCAGATTTCCGTGTAAGACGTTGTGGGCCGCCCGGAGCAATCGACGTCAGGACAGCGGAGGACATGCCGAAAAAAGACGGAGCCATTGAGATCGAGGGTCGGGTCATCGAGCCCCTGCCGAACGCCATGTTCCGGGTGGAGCTCGCGAACGGCCACAAGGTGTTGGCTCACATCAGCGGCAAGATGCGGCAGCACTACATCCGCATCCTTCCGGAGGACCGGGTCGTCGTCGAACTCTCGCCGTACGACCTGACCCGCGGGCGCATCGTCTACCGCTACAAGTAGTCCTGACGACGGCCGGGAAGTCCCGTGTCCGTCTTCGACGTCCGGTCTCGCGCATCGCGCGTCCCCGGGCCAGATGGGAAGTAAGGCAACCGTGAAGGTCAAGCCGAGCGTCAAGAGGATCTGCAACAAGTGCCGGGTTATCCGCCGGCACGGCCGGGTCATGGTCATCTGCAGCGACCCGCGCCACAAGCAGCGCCAGGGCTGACTCAGCCCGTCCGGCCCTAACCGGCCGGGTGGCGTTGGTCCGGGCAGATCCCCAGCGACACACACATCACACATGCTCGTCCCAGCCGCGAGTGGTACGCGAGTCGTACTCCTGCGTGGCTGACCCCCGGTCGGAGGCCGGGGCCCGCTCGGGCAGCGACCGATCCCGGTCGCCGGCGCTCACCGCGTCGGAAAGACGGGACGGCCGGTAGCGGGGTGGGACGGGTCCACACCTCCGCCACACATCACGAGGAGTACGCCCGCACATGGCACGTCTAGTCGGCGTGGATCTCCCCCGCGAGAAGCGGTTGGAGATCGCGCTCACCTACATCTTCGGGGTCGGTCGCACCCGCGCCCTGGAGACACTCGCCGCCACCGGCATCTCGCCGGACAAGCGCGCTCGGGACCTCACGGACGAGGAGCTCGTGCAGCTCCGCGACCACATCGAGGGCAACTACAAGGTTGAAGGCGACCTGCGCCGCGAGGTCGCCGCTGACATCCGCCGCAAGGTTGAGATCGGCTGCTACGCCGGCATCCGGCACCGCCGGGGCCTGCCCGTGCGTGGCCAGCGGACCAAGACCAACGCACGGACCCGCAAGGGCCCGAAGCGGACCGTCGCCGGCAAGAAGAAGCCCGGCAAGAAGTAGTTCTTGACCGGATGACGGGGTCGGCCGCCGCCGAGGCGGGTCAGGCCGCAACCCGATCCGGAAAGTCAACTAGGAGCGCACAGACTTATGCCACCGAAGGCTCGTGCCGGAGCCGCTGTAAAGAAGGTCCGGCGCAAGGAACGCAAGAACGTCGCCCACGGGCAGGCGCACATCAAGAGCACGTTCAACAACACCATCGTGTCCATCACGGACCCGACCGGTGCGGTCATCTCCTGGGCCTCCGCTGGCCAGGTGGGCTTCAAGGGCTCCCGCAAGTCGACTCCGTTCGCCGCGCAGCTGGCCGCCGAGGCTGCCGCGCGTCGCGCCATGGAGCACGGCATGCGCAAGGTCGACGTGTTCGTCAAGGGCCCCGGCTCCGGCCGGGAGACCGCCATCCGTTCGCTGCAGGCCGTGGGCCTCGAGGTCGGCCAGATCGCCGACGTCACCCCGCAGCCGCACAACGGATGTCGTCCGCCGAAGCGTCGCCGGGTCTGAGAGGTAGAGAGAGATGGCTCGTTACACCGGTGCAGACTGCCGCCGTTGCCGGCGGGAGAAGATGAAGCTGTTCCTCAAGGGCAGCAAGTGCGATGGTCCGAAGTGCCCGTTCGAGTCCCGGCCGTTCCCGCCCGGGCAGCACGGCCGCGGCCGCACCAAGGAGACGGAGTACCTGCTCCAGCTCCGTGAGAAGCAGAAGGCCCGTCGGGTTTACGGCGTGCTGGAGAAGCAGTTCCGCGGTTACTACGAGGAAGCCGTTGGCAAGCAGGCCAAGACCGGTGAGGTCCTCCTGCAGATCCTCGAGTCGCGGCTGGACAACGTCGTTTACCGGGCCGGCTACGCCCACTCGCGGGACATGGCCCGCCAGCTGGTCAAGCACGGTCACTTCACGGTGAACGGCAAGAAGGTCGACATCCCGTCGTACCGCGTCAAGGAGCACGACATCATCGAGGTTCGGGGCAAGAGCAAGGAGCTCACCCCGTTCATCGTCGCGCAGGCTCAGGCCGGCTCGAAGACGGTTCCGGCGTGGCTTGAGGCCATCCCGAGCCAGATGAAGGTGCTCGTGCACTCCCTCCCGGCCCGGCAGGTCATCGACACGCAGGTCCAGGAACAGCTGATCGTCGAGCTCTACTCCAAGTAGTCCGAGCTCGTTCGGTGGCCCGCCCCTCGGGGCGGGCCACCGGAACAGTTTGTGTCGTGGGCGTCAAATAGCGGGCGCCCCGGAAGAGAAGAGAAAAGATGCTCATCAGCCAGCGACCCTCCCTCTCCGAGGAGTCGATCAACGAGACCCGGTCGCGGTTCGCCATCGAGCCGCTGGAGCCGGGCTTCGGCTACACCCTGGGTAACTCGCTGCGGCGCACGCTGCTGTCGTCGATCCCGGGCGCGGCCGTCACCTCGATCAAGATCGACGGTGTCCTGCACGAGTTCACCACGATCCCCGGTGTCAAGGAGGACGTGGTCGAGCTCGTCATGAACATCAAGGAGCTGTGCGTCAGCTCCGAGCACGACGAGCCGGTCAGCATGTACCTGCGCAAGCAGGGCCCGGGCGACGTGACCGCGGGCGACATCCAGCCGCCGGCCGGCGTCTCGGTGCACAACCCGGATCTCAAGCTCGCCACCCTCAACGGCAAGGGCCGGCTCGACATGGAGCTGACCGTCGAGCGGGGCCGGGGCTACGTGACGGCGGCACAGAACAAGCAGTCCGGCGCCGAGATCGGCCGGATCCCGGTCGACTCGATCTACTCGCCGGTGCTGAAGGTGACGTACCGCGTCGAGGCGACCCGTGTCGAGCAGCGCACCGACTTCGACCGGCTGATCATCGACGTCGAGACCAAGCCGTCGATGGGTCCGCGCACCGCGCTGGCCTCCGCCGGTTCGACGCTCGTGGAGCTGTTCGGGCTGGCCCGGGAGCTGGACGAGACCGCCGAGGGCATCGACATCGGGCCGTCCCCGCAGGACGCCCAGCTGGCGGCGGACCTGGCCCTGCCGATCGAGGAGCTGGACCTCACCGTCCGCTCCTACAACTGCCTCAAGCGCGAGGGCATCAACTCCGTTGGTGAGCTCATCGGGCGTACCGAGGCCGACCTCCTCGACATCCGCAACTTCGGTCAGAAGTCGATCGACGAGGTCAAGATGAAGCTCGCCGGGATGGGTCTCGGGCTGAAGGACTCGGCTCCGAACTTCGACCCGGCGCACGTCGTGGACACCTTCGGCGAGGCCGACTACGACACCGACGACTACCGCGAGACCGAGCAGCTCTAGTCCGCGCTGCCGCCACAACTGAGGAGCACCAAAATGCCCACGCCCACCAAGGGCCCCCGCCTCGGCGGCAGCCCCTCGCACGAGCGGCTGATGCTCGCCAACCTGGCGACCGCGCTGTTCCAGCACGGCAAGATCCAGACCACCGAGACGAAGGCCCGGCGGCTGCGCCCGTTGGCCGAGCAGCTCATCACCAAGGCCAAGCGCGGTGACCTCGCCTCGCGGCGGCGGGTGCTGGGTGTCGTCAAGGACAAGGACGTGGTCTACGCCCTGTTCGACCAGATCGCACCTCGGTACTCCAACCGCCCCGGCGGTTACACCCGGATCGTGAAGACCGGTCCGCGCAAGGGTGACAACGCGCCGATGGCCATCATCGAGCTGGTGGAGGAGCTTCAGGTCGCCGAGCCGAAGGTGAACAAGAAGACCGCCGCCCGCAAGGCCGCGCAGCAGGACAAGGTCGAGGCGCTGGCCCCGGCCGACGAGGCTCCGCAGTCGGCGCAGACCGACCAGGACTCCGAGGCGCCGGTGTCGGCGTCCGGTGACACCGACGCCGCCCGCGAGGACAGCGACGAGGCCACCGAGAACAAGGCCTGATCAAGGGCAACGTCGGGCCCGGCACCCCCATCGGGGTGTCGGGCCCGACCCATGACAGGAGGTACGAGGTGGACGAGCGGATCCGGCTGCGGCTGGACGTCTCGTACGACGGCACGGGCTTCTCCGGCTGGGCACCCCAGCCGACCCGGCGCACCGTCGCGGGGGTGCTCGTCGAGACCCTGGACCTGATCCTCGGTGCCGGCGCGGTCACCGGGCTGACGGTTGCCGGTCGCACCGACGCGGGTGTGCACGCCACCGGGCAGGTCTGCCACCTGGAGCTACCCGTCGACGTGTGGCGGGAGCACGAGGGGCGGCTGCTGCGCCGCCTGGCCCGGCTGCTCCCCACCGACGTCCGCGTACGCGCGATGACCGAGGTGCCGACCGACTTCGACGCCCGGTTCTCGGCCACCTTCCGCCGCTACGAGTACCGGGTCACCGATGCGCCCTTCGGCGCGGAGCCACTGCGCCGGCACGAGGTGCTGGCCTGGCCGAAGCCGCTCGACCTGGCCGCACTGAACGCCGCCGCGAGCGGCCTGGTCGGCGAGCACGACTTCGCCGCGTACTGCCGGCGCAAGGAGAACGCGACCACGTTGCGCGAGGTGACCCGGCTGGACTGGCGTCGCGACCCGGACGGCATCCTGGTCGCCACCGTGCAGGCCGACGCGTTCTGCCAGGCGATGGTGCGCAGCCTGGTGGGGGCGATGCTGGTGGCCGGGGACGGCCGCCGCCCGGTCGAGTGGCCGGGCAGCCTGCTCACCCGACAGGACCGCTCCAGCGAGGTGACAGTGGCTCCCGCGCGGGGGTTGACCCTGGTCGCCGTCGGCTACCCCGCCGATCCGACCGAGTACGCGCGCCGCGCCGACCTCACCCGTCGACTGCGGGTTCCGATCGAGGGCTGACCGCCGGCGGGGTGCCGCAGGCTCACTCGCCGGGCAGGTCGCCGTCGTCGCCGCTGGCGGAGGTCTCCGGCGTCGGCTGGGCGGCGGTGCCACCCTCGGCCCGCTGTTGCAGAACGCCCCGGCTGAGGTGCAGCTCGATCATGTCGAACAGGATCTCGCGGACCGTGGCGTCGCCCGCCTTGATCGTCGCCCCGTCCTCGCGGACCACCAGCGCGTACGCCACGTAGTGACCGCGCACCTGCCAGCCGACCCGCGCGGGGGCGCTGCTCAGCACGTCGGTGCCGTCACCGGCGGCGAGGCCACGGAAGCGGCCCTTCCGCTCGTCGAGCAGCGGGCGGATCCGGTCCCGGGCCCGTTCCGCGCTGACCTTGTCGGTCAGGTTGAACAACCCGGCGGTGACCAGGTGATCGCCCTTCGGCGTGCGCAGCGTGGCCCGGACGACCTGGTTGCAGCCGAGGAGGGCCAGCAGGTCGGCGACCTCGCCGGTGGCGGCGACGGCGCAACTGCCGCTGGACTGGGTCTTGAGCACCTGGTAGCTCGGCTGGCCGGCGGTGAGCGTCAGCTCCTTGCCGGGGAAGAGTTCCTTGGCGGTGAGCGGGGCCCGGTCGGATTCTCGGGAGTCGAGGGCCAGCCGCTCCGGTGCGGCGGACGTCGGCGCGGCGGTCGGCGGGGCTGTGGGGCCGGCCGCGGGTTGCTCGTTGCGGTCGATCAGCGCGGCGGCGCCGAGGCCGCAGAGTGCGAGCAGCACCAGGACGGCCGCGCCGCCGACCAGCACCTGCCACAGCCGGCCACCGCCGCGTCGAGGGCTGGCCTCCATCGCGGTGGCCGAGGTGTAGACCTGGCTGCGGGAGGCGGCAGACGGAACGTCGACACGGGTCGGCGGCGCAACCTCGGCACGGGCCGACGGCGGCACGTCGGCACGGCTCGGCGGCGCAACCTCGGCACGGGTCGGCGGCGGCTGCGTCGACGGCAGGGAGAGCTGGTTCGGTCGGGGCAGCGACGGCGCGGGGAAGCGCGACGGAGAGGGCCCGGCCGGCGGGGGCGGACCGGCGCCGAACACCGACAGGTCGGACCCGGGCTCCGGGTACTCCTCGAAAGCGTCCTCATCGGACTCGTACCGATACACCATGTCGCCCAGAGTAGGAGCCATTGTCCCTTTAGGGGGTAATATCGGGGAAATGTGCGCGTGGGCGGTGTCCTGGCCGCCCCGGGTCGGTGCGAGAATTGCCGGCGTGACCGGCGACCACTACTTCACCGCTCAACCCGCCAGCGACGCTCCGCCGCGCGAGGTCGAGTTCTCCGTCGCCGACCGCGACTACCGGCTCGTCTCCGCCGGCGGCGTGTTCTCCGCCAGCCGACTCGACCCGGGCACCGCCGTGCTCCTGCGCAAGGCCGACCTGCCCGCCGCCGACACCGCCGGTGACCTGCTCGACCTCGGCTGCGGGTTCGGCCCGATCGCGTGCGTGCTGGCCGACCTGGCACCGGCGAGCACCGTCTGGGCAGTCGACGTCAACGCCCGTGCCCGCGAGCTGACCGCCGCCAACGCGGCCAGGGTCGACGCGGCCGACCGGGTCCGGGTCCACGCGCCGGACGACGTTCCGGCGGGCGTCCGGTTCGCCCAGCTCTGGTCCAACCCGCCCATTCGGATCGGCAAGGACGAGCTGCACGAGCTGCTGCTGCGCTGGCTGCCCCGACTCGCACCGGACGGCGTCGGCTGGCTGGTCGTCGCCCGGCACCTCGGTGGCGACTCGCTGCAACGCTGGCTCACCGAGCAGGGCTGGCAGGTCGAGCGGTACGCCAGCCAGAAGGGCTTCCGGGTGCTGCGGGTCACCCGGTAATTGGATGTCCCTCCGGCCCGCACTGGGGCAGGATCCCGGCGTGGGATACGTGGATGTGGCAGCGGTCGGGCACATCCTGCCCGACGGTCGGGAACTCTTCGCCGACGTGTCGTTCCGGGTGGGTGAGGGCAGCAAGGTCGCCCTGGTCGGGCCCAACGGCGCGGGTAAGACGACGCTGCTGAGGATGGTCGCCGGCGACCTGCCGGTGCGCAGCGGCGCCATCGCGCGGGCCGGCGGCCTGGGCGTGATGCGGCAGTTCATCGGCATGATCGGCGACGAGTCGACGCTCGCCGACCTGGCGTTGTCGCTGGCCCCGCCCTCGCTGCGCGACGCCGGCCGCCGACTCGCCGAGACCGAGGCGGCCATGCGGGCCGCCGAGGCCCACGGCAAGTTCAGCAACGCCGCCGGCAAGGCCCAGTTGGCGTACGCCGACGCGCTGGGGGCCTGGGGCGAGGCCGGCGGGTACGACGCCGAGGTGCTCTTCGACACCGTGGCGACAATCGTGCTGGACCGGACCTGGGACACGGTGCGGGACCGCCCGGTGCGCACCCTCTCCGGCGGTCAGCAGAAGCGCTTCGCGTTGGAGTTGCTGCTGCGCGGCCCGGACGAGGTGCTGCTGCTCGACGAACCGGACAACTTCCTCGACGTGCCCGGCAAACGGTGGCTGGAGGCGCGACTGCGCGAGTCGACCAAGTCGGTGCTCTACGTCTCGCACGACCGCGAGCTGCTGGCCCAGAGCGCCGACCGGGTGGTGGCCGTCGAGGGCGGCAGCGCCTGGGTGCACCCGGGCGGCTTCGCCAGCTGGCACGAGGCTCGGGTGGCTCGGCACGCCCGCCTGGACGAGCTGCGTCGGCGCTGGGACGAGGAGCACCAGAAGCTGCGCGAGCTGATGCTGATGTACAAGCAGAAGGCCGCGTACAACGACGGGTTGGCCTCGCGTTACCAGGCCGCGCAGACCCGGCTGCGTAAGTTCGAGGAGGCCGGGCCGCCGCCCGTACCCCCGAAGGACCAGGACATCCGGATGCGGCTGAGCGGCGGGCGGACCGGCAAGCGCGCGGTCGTCTGCGAGCAGTTGGAGCTCGACGGCTTGACCTTCCCCTTCGACCTGGAGATCTGGTACGGCGACCGGGTGGCGGTGCTCGGTGCCAACGGCACCGGCAAGTCGCACTTCCTGCGGCTGCTGGCCCGGGGCGGCACCGACCCGGACCCGGCCAACGGGCCGGTCGACGGGGCGCTCGCGCTCGCGCCGGTGGCGCACGACGGCACGGCGCGCCTCGGTGCCCGGGTCCGCCCCGGGCACTTCTCCCAGACCCACGACCGGCCGGAGCTGATGTCGAAGACGCTCGTCGAGATCCTCTGGCGGGGTGACGAGCACCGCACCGGAATGGACCGGCACGCGGCGATGGGGGTGCTCAGCCGCTACGAGCTGGCGGCACAGGGCGACCAGCGCTTCGGCACGCTCTCCGGCGGGCAGCAGGCCCGGTTCCTGGTGCTGCTGCTGGAGTTGTCCGGCGCGACGCTGCTGCTGCTCGACGAGCCCACCGACAACCTCGACCTGGCCAGCGCGGAGGCCCTCGAAGCGGGCCTGAACGCGTTCGCGGGGACAGTCATCGCGGTCACCCACGACCGCTGGTTCACCCGTTCCTTCGACCGGTTCGTGCTGTTCCGCGGCGACAGCGAGGTGGTGGAGACCCCGGAACCGGTCTGGGACGTGGGCTGAGCGGTCACCGGGCAGCGGTGCGTCCGGCCGGCATAGGGTGGATCTCGTGACTGACATGACCTATCGCCGGCTGGGCGACTCCGGGCTCGTGGTGTCCGTCGTCGGCATCGGCTGCAACAACTTCGGCCGTAAGCTCGACCTCGACGGCACCCGCGCGGTGGTGGACGCCGCCCTGGACGCCGGGATCACCCTCTTCGACACCGCCGACATCTACGGCGAGCCGCAGGGCGGCTCCGAGGAACTGCTCGGGCAGGCGCTCAAGGGCCGCCGGGACGACGTGGTGGTGGCCACCAAGTTCGGCATGGACATGTTCGGCCTCAACGGGCCGGACTTCGGCGCCCGGGGTGCGCGGCGCTACATCGCCCGTGCGGTGGAGGCGTCGCTGCGCCGGCTCGGCACCGACCACATCGACCTCTACCAGATGCACGAGCCCGACCCGGGCACCCCGATCGACGAGACCCTCGCCGCCCTGGACGACCTGGTCCGCGACGGCAAGGTGCGCTACCTGGGCAACTCCAACTTCGCCGGCTGGCAGATCGCCGACGCGGACTGGGTGGCCTCGTCCAACGGTCGGTCCCGCTTCATCTGCGCGCAGAACCACTACAGCCTGCTGGAACGCTCGGTGGAGACCGAGATCATCCCGGCCTGCGAGCGGTTCGGCCTCGGCATGTTGCCGTTCTTCCCACTCGCCAACGGGCTGCTCACCGGCAAGTACAAGCGCGAGGCGCAGCCGCCGGCCGGCAGCCGGCTCTCCGGCGGTGGCCGGTACGCCGAGCGGCTCGCCGCGGCCGACTGGGACACCATCGAGGCGATCGAGGCGTACGCGGCCGAGCGGGGTCTGACCATGCTCCAGGTGGCGATCGGCGGGCTGGCCGCCCAGCCGGCGGTGACCTCGGTGATCGCCGGTGCCACCACGCCCGAGCAGGTACGCGCCAACGCCGCCGCCGGCACCTGGGAGCCCACCGACGAGGACCTGGCGGCACTGCGCGCCATCCTCTGAGCGAGGCATGGCTGATCCGTGCGTCCCCTGGTGATCCACGCGCGTTTCTTGAAATCGGGGTGACCCCCGGCCCGGGAAGCCCCGATTTTCAGAGACACCGAGTCGATCACGGGCCGGGCGCGGCGGTCGCGGGCCCTCGCGGGACGGCGACGGGCCGGGTCGCTTGTGGCGGCCCGGCCCGTGTGGTGAAACGCCTGTCGCCTCAGGTGGTGCGGCGGCGGCCGAACAGCATGGCCACCCCCATCGCCGCGGCGACCAGCACGAGGCCGGCCGCCGCGAACGGCCACCAGCCGGCACCCGCGCCGCCTCCGCCGTCAGCCGGCTTGTTGACCGCCACCGGCTTGGGTGGCGGGGGTGACTGCGCCGGGCGGGCCTGCACCGTGGCGCTGGCCTTGGCTGGCAGGGGAGCGGGGGAGTCCACAGTCACCTTCCACGTGCCGGCGGAGAGCACCGGCCCGCTGCTGTAGAAGCCCTGCCCCTCGGGCTGCGGCTCCAACTGCACCGGCCCGACCTTCTGCCCGTCCGGGCCGGTGGCGGTGAGCACCAGGCGCACCACCCGGTCCAGTCGTCGGCCATCGGCGTAGGTGGCCTGGATGGTGACCCCCTGAGCCCCGTCGCCGGCCACCGTCAGCTTGAGTTTGTCGGCCCGGGCGGCCGCCGGGGCAGCGGAGAGCAGGGTCAGGGCCAGTCCGGCGAACACGGCGGCCAACACCTTGCGGATACCCGTCACGGACATCTCCTCGCTACGAATGAGGGAGGCCCCTCCCCGACGCCGCGGCGTCGGGGAGGGGCCTCGTCGGATCAGAGCTGGCGACCGGGTGCGAGCCGGGTGGCATCGCCACCGAGCCGCCCGGTGCCCTTGACCGGTTCGCCGTCGTTCGCCTTGACCCCGGCCTTGCTGGCCGCGCCGCCGAGTCGAACGATCATCGCGTCGGTGTCCCGCACCAGGACATCCCGGACCTCCGCCTCAGCCACCAGGGTGGCGTCGGCGGCGAGCGTGCGGAACGCGGTCAACTGCTTGATCGCCTTGTTGTCGTTGCCGGCCGCCTCGGCCTGACGGGCCGCGTCGAGCTTCGCCGTCAACTGCTTGTGCGCCTTGGCCGAGAGCCGACCCGTCGCCTTGAACCGGTCCAGCAGGTTCTGCATGTCCCGGAACGAGGTGGTGACGAAGAACCGGACAGTCGAGGTGGTCTCGTTGCCCGCCTTGTCGGTCGCGGTCACGGTCAGCTCGTGCAGGCCGAGCGGCAGCTCGTACATGGCCTGCAGAGTGCCGCTGGCGTACGCCTGGCCGTCCAGCTTGCCGACCACTGTCGCGATGCCCGAGGTCGGGTCGACGGCCTGCCAGGACACCCGGACGTCCTGGCTGTCTCCGTAGAGCTGGCCGTCGGCGATCCCGGACACCAGCAGCGTCGGCTTGGTGCCGTCGATGCGCAGCACCGCCGACTTGAGCGTCTCGACGTTGCCCGCCTTGTCGGTCGAGCGGAACAGCAGCTCGTGCTGCCCGTCGCCGGTCACCTCGACCGGCGTCGTGTACGGCGTCCACGCGCCACCGTCCAGCGACCACTCCACCGTCTTGACCCCGGAACCGGCGTCGGTCGAGGTCAGCACGACGGGGATCGTCCCGTTGTGCCAGCCGGCGTTGTTCGCCGGAGCGAACGTCGCCGAGGTCACCGGCGCGGTGGCGTCGATCTTGGCGGAGACGGTCTTCGTCTCCTCCACGTTGCCGGCCTTGTCGGTCGAGCGGTACCGCAGCTCGTGCTCGCCGTCGCCGGTGATGGCCACCGGTGCGGTGTACGCCGTCCAGGTGGTGGCCCCGTCCAGCTGGTACTCCGTACCGGCGAGGCCGCTACCGCCGGCCTCGTCGGCGGCGGTGAGCGTGACCGTCACCGGCCCGGTGTACCACCCCTCGGTCGGGGTGCCGGAGACCGCAGCGGTGGTGACCGGCGCGGTCTCGTCGGCCACCTTCGTGCTGAGCCGGAAGTAGTCGAACGAGGCGGTCTTCGACGCCGTCTGGTTGGCGCCGAGGGTGAACAGCCCGACCTTCGGGGTGGCCCCGACCGCGCTGTTGGTCAGCGCCTCCAAGGCGGTCCAGGTCGTGCCGTCCGCCGAGTACGACGCGGTGAACGTGTTGCCCGTGCGGGCCAGCCGCAGGTGCCACACCGCCGAGGTGAGGCTGGTCGCCTCCGGCTGCGGGGTCTGCACCACCCCGGCGATCTCGCTGCGGAACTCGATCCGCCGCGTCACCGCCTGGCCGGCCTGGTTGTCCGCGATGAAGTCGAACTTGACGTAGTTGTCGTCATCCGCCTGCACGAGCAGACCGGCCTGCTGGTACTGCTCGTTCAGCAGGCTGCCGTCGACCTTCGTCTCCAGGGTCCAGTCGCCGGACGGCGCGGTCTGGAGGATGAAGTTCTTCGGCCCGGTGTTGTCGGTGCCGTAGATGTCACCGTTGGGCACGTCGATCCGCAGCGCGCCACCGGTGACCCGGTAACCGGCCGGGTCCTCCCGCGTGACGGCGTCCCACCGGCACTTGTCCAGCGAGCTGCCGGTGAACTCGTCCGACGGGTCGACCGGCCCGGCCGGAGCGTCCGGCGTGACCACGAACGAGTCGAAGGCAGCGTCGACAACAGGTGCCTCGGTGCCACCGTTGAGGGCGAAGACCCCGATCCGCGGGTTGGTGATGCCGGCGAGCGCGGCCGAACGGCCGACCGGGGTGAAGGTCTGCCCGTCGCCCGAGGCGGACGCGGTCAGGTTCGTCCCGTCGCTGGTGATCCGCAGGTACACGGTGTCACCCGCCGGTGCGTTGGTGGCGTCGGCGGCCTCGTTGCGCGGCGTGGCCGCGGTCTCCCGGATGAACTCCACCCGACGGCTGCCGTTGTAGAGCAGGTCCACCTTGGCGTAGTTGTCGTCGTCGCCGTACACCAGCAGGCCGGCCTGCTGGTAGTTGGCCGTCACCGGGAGGGTGACCTTGGTGGTCATCTCCCAGGCGCCGGTCGGAGCCGCCTGGAGCACCAGGTTGGTGGCGTCGTTGCGAGCCCCGTAGAGGTCACCCACCCCGGTGGGCAGCCGCAGCGCGCCGCCACTGAGCGAGTAGAGCTGGTTCTCCCGGACCACACTGGTCCACCGGCCCTTGTCGAGGGTGTTGCCGTTGAAGTCGTCCGAACGCGCCCCGAGGCAGGACGTGTCCGGAGCGTCCACCCGCACCGGCACGGTGGCGTACGCCTTGGCGCCCTTGCTGTCGGTCACCGTGAGGGTGGCCGTGAACGCGCCCGCGCTGGTGTACGTGTGGCTGGCGTCCAGGGTGGTCGCCGTGCCTCCGTCACCGAAGTCCCAGGCGTACGTCAGCGGGGTGTTGCCCTCGGCGTCGGTCGCCGTGCCGTCGAAGGCGACGGTGACCGGCACGGTGCCGGTGGCCGGGGTGGCCGTGGCACTGACCGCCGGCGGCGCGTTCTCGGTGACACCGCGGCCGACGAAGTCCATCCAGTTGACGTTGAACAGCGAACCCGTTCCGCCGTTCGGGTCGCGGGCCACGAAGAACAGCGAACCGCTCGCGGCACCGGTGACCGGCGCGCTCACGTCCGTGTACGTCTGCCACGCGCCGGTCGTCGGCACGACGGCCGTGGCGACCACCGGTCCGTCGACCGCACCCGCGTGGACCTCGATCCGACCGCCAGCGGCGGCCGAGGCGGCCCGGAACCGGATCTCGGTGATGTTGGTCAGGTTCGCCGGAGCGACCGACCACCAGTCTCCGTCCTCGATGAACGCGATGCTCTGGCCGCCACCGGCGGTGTCGGCCGCGGCCTCCCGCTGCACGCCGGCGTCTCCGCCGCCGGTGCTCACCGGCGTCCGCCCGGTGGCGGTGAAGTACTCGGCCTGCTTCTGCTTGGGCTGCAGGATCTCGATCTGCCGACCGGTGAGCGCACCGGCGCCGCCGGCACCACCCTGGTCGGTGTAGGTGGCCTCGAAGACCGCGAACACGTTCGCCTCGGCGCCGTGCCCGGAGGCGAGCGACGTCTGGACGGTGCCGGTGCAGCCGGTGTGCTGCTCCAGCGGGTGGGCGTGCTCGTCGTGACCGAGTAGCACCTGGAGGTTCACCTTGGCGCAGTCGATCTGCCCGTCCTCGGGGTCGGTCACCTTGATCGTGTACTTGACCTGGTCACCCCAGTTGAAGAAGCCACCGTCCGGCGGGAACTCGATGGTGACCGTCGGTGCGGTGTTGCCCACGGTGATCGGCACGTTGGCCACCGCGGTACGGCCCTTCGGGTTGGTCACGGTGAGCTGGGCGGTGTAGTTGCCCGGCGTCGTGTAGGTGTGCGTCGGGTTCGCCTCGGTGGAGGTCTGCCCGTCGCCGAAGGCCCAGGCGTAGGTGAGCGTGCCACCGTCCGGGTCCCGGGAGCCGGCGCTGGAGAAGGTGACGGTCAACGGCGCCGGACCCCAGCTGGGGTTGGCGGACGCCGCCGCGATCGGCGCGCGGTCACCGGCGGTGTAGTCGATCCGGTAGATGCCGGAGTTGTCGTTGTTGCCGCCGAAGCCGCTGCCCCACTCGATCAGGTACAGCGCACCATCCGGGCCGAACTCGAAGTCCATCGGCCGGATCATGCTCATGCCGGTGAGCAGCTGGTTGATGTCCACAAGCGACTTGCCGTCGGCGGTCACCTGCATCGTGTACATCTTGTTCTGGTTCCACTCGCCGAGCAGCGCCTTGCCGTCGTAGTAGGCCGGCCACTTGCGGGTGGAGTTGAGGTTGGGGTCGTACCGGTAGGCCGGGCCGCCCATCGGCGCGCCACCGCCACCGATCTCCGGGTACCGCGCGTCACCGGCGTAGCCGTAGTCGACGGTGGCCGGGACGACCGGGGGGAGGTTGGTCAGGCCGGTGTTGTTCGGCGAGTTGTTCACCGGCGCGGCGCAGTCGAACTTCGCGCCGCTCGGGCCGGACGGGAACGTGTAGTCGTTGTACGCCTCGTTCGTGCCCGTGCAGTACGGCCAGCCGTAGTTGCCGGGGGTCACGATGTTCCACTCGACCAGACCGCGGGGGCCCCGGGTCGCGTTGTTCGCGTTGGCGTCCGGCCCGTAGTCCCCGACGTACAGCGTGTCGGTCTTCGGGTCGGTGCCGATCCGGAACGGGTTGCGGAAGCCCATCGCGTAGATCTCGGGACGGGTCTTCTCGGTGCCCGGCGCGAAGAGGTTGCCCGTCGGAACGGTGTACGTCCCGTCGTCCTCCGGGTGGATCCGGATCACCTTGCCACGCAGGTCGTTGGTGTTCGCCGAGGTGCGCTGCGAGTCGTAGTCCTGGCGGCCCGGGCGCTCGTCGAGCGGCGAGTACGCGTTGGACTCGAACGGGTTGGTGTTGTCACCGGTGGCCAGGTAGAGGTTGCCGGCGCTGTCGAACGTCATGCTGCCGCCCGCGTGGCAGCAGGTGTTGCGCTGGGTGTCGACCCGCAGCACCTGCTTCTCGCTCGCCGGGTCGATGGTGTCGCCGGTCACGGTGAACCGGGACAGCAGGTTGCGCGTGACGTTGTCGTTCGGGGCGTAGTAGAGATACACCCACTTGTTGGTGGCGAAGTCCGGGTCGAGCCGGATGCCGATCAGACCGTCCTCGTTGCCGGTGAAGACGTCCAGGTCGACGGCGGTGACGGTGCTGCCGGTGTCCGGCTTGATGATCTGCACCCGGCCGTCGCGCTCGATGTAGAAGACCCGCCCGTCGGGGGCGATGTCCAGCTCCATCGGGTTGCTGGTGTTGCTGTCCAGGGCGATCTTCTCGAAGTTCGAGGTCTTCGTGGCACCGCAGTCGGCGTCCGCGACACCGGCCGCGGTCCGGATGCCGCCGAGCAGGTGGGACAGGAACTCGGGCTCGGCGAACGACTCCCGGGTGTGCCCACCACCGGTGTACCAGGAACGACCGCCGTCGAAGTCCTGACACCAGGAGGTCGGGTGGTCGGCGCCCATCGCGCCCGCCCCCGGGGTGTAGCTCTTCTCGTCCAGGCTGGCCAGCACGTGCACGTCCGGCCGCGGGTTGGTCTGGAAGTTGTACCACTCGTCGAACCGGGACCAGCGGTCCGGCAGCTCGGCCGTGGACGGGTGGGCGTGGTCCTCCACCTTGACCGTGGCCTGCTGGTTCTGCGGGTGGTTGGCGAAGTACGCGCCGACCAGGTCGCCGTACCAGGCCCAGCTGTACTCGGTGTCCGACGCGGCGTGGATGCCGACGTAACCGCCGCCGGCCTTCACGTAGCGCTCGAACGCCGCCTGCTGCTCGGCGTTGAGGACGTCACCGGTGGTGGAGAGCCAGATCACGGCCTTGTACTTCGCCAGGTTGGCGTCGCTGAACGCGGCGCCGTCCTCGGAAGCGTCCACGGTGAATCCGTTGGCGGCGCCGAGCTGTTGGATGGCGGCGACACCGGTGGGGATGGAGTCGTGCCGGAAGCCGGCAGTCTTGGAGAAGACCAGGACCGAGAAGGGATCGTCGGCGGCCTTCTGGGGCGCCTTCGGCGCCACCTGGGTGACCGGGGTTCCGGCCGCTGCCTCCCGTGGGGGGACCTGTGCGGCGGCCGGCGCGGCCTGCGCGGGTGTGCCGAACAGGGTCGTCGAAGCGAGGGCCAGGGAGATGAGGGTTGCGGTGATGGGTACGCGGGCACGACGAGAACGGGACACGCCGCCTCCTGTGTCGTAGTGACGGAGATCGCGGGAGTCGGCTCGCCGAAGGCCGTCCCTGATGGAGCCGGTGGTCACACCCTGCGAGGGCACCCCCACCGACATTTTGTCGAATCGCTGAACAAATTAATTCGACTGGTTCAATGTCCGGCAAGATGCCGGCGGGTAACGGTTCTGCAACGGCAGGCGACATTCCGAACAGGACCGCATGAACCGCCCCACAGATCTAGCTCGATTCGGTGCGTTCCGGCCCACCGGCCGCCGCCGAGCCCCGCCTTGGCAGACCGGCGGATCTGTCGTACGGTGACACGCAAGTAACCCACGGGAGCCCGGTGTACCGGGCTGAGAGGGGGGCTGACAGCCCCCGACCGTCGAACCTGATCCGGATAATGCCGGCGCAGGGAGGAGAGTTGCCGTGCCGTCCCTGGGGCGACTGCATCTGATCACCGACACCCGACCCGGTCGGGACCCGCTCACCGTGGTCCGGGCCGCCCTCACGGTGGCCCGCGCCGACCTGGTCGTGCAGGTCCGGGTCGAGGACTCCGCCACCGACCGCGAGGCGTACGACCTGGCCCGGCGGGTGCTGGCGCTCTGCCAGCCGTACGAGGCGACCTGCCTGGTCAACGACCGACTGCACGTGGCGTTGGCGGTGGGTGCCGCCGGCGGCCACGTCGGAGCGGACGACCTGCCGGTCACCGCCGCCCGGCGGGTGCTCGGCCCCACCGGTGTGCTGGGAGCCACCGCCCGCGCGCCGGAAACGGCGAACGCGGCGGTCGCGGCGGGAGCCAGCTACCTGGGCGTCGGCCCGTGCCACCCCACCAGCACCAAGTCCGGCCTGCCGGACCCCATCGGGCCCACCGGGGTACGCGCCGTCGCCGACGCCGTCGACGTGCCGGTCATCGCGATCGGGGGCGTGACCGCCGCCCACGTACGGGAGCTGCGGGCCGCCGGGGCGTACGGGGTGGCGGTGGTCGGCGCGCTCTCCGCCGCCGCCGACCCGGCGCAGGCGACCGCCACGCTGATCGAGGCCCTGACGTGCTGACCGGCCGGTCCGAGTCGGCGTCCTCCGACGACCGGGGCCGGCCGGACGTGGCGGTGATCGGGGCCGGGCCGATCGGGTTGGCGATCGCCTGGCGCTGCGCCGCGCGGGGGCTGCGGGTGGTGGTGCACGATCCGGCACCCGGCTCGGGGGCGTCGGCGGTGGCCGCCGGCATGCTCGCCCCGGTCGCCGAGGCGTACTTCGGTGAGCGGCAGTTGACCGAGCTGCTGCTGGCGTCCGCCGACCGCTGGCCCACGTTCGCCGCCGAGCTTGCCGACGCGACGGGCGTCGACATCGGCTACCGGACCGAGGGCACCCTGCTGGTCGGGTTGACCCGCGACGACCTGGCCGAGGCGCGCCGGCTGTGGGCGTACCAACAGGGGTTGGGTCTGCCGGTGACCCCCCTGCGCCCCAGCGAGCTGCGCGACCTCGAACCGGCCCTCGCCCCCCGGGTGCGCGGCGGCGCGCTCGCGCCCACCGACCACCAGGTCGACCCCCGGCTGCTGGTGCCGGCGCTGCGCACGGCCGCGCAGCGGGCCGGCGCGGTGCTGGTGCCGCAGGTGGTCACCCAGCTGTCCGATGTGGACGCCGCGGTCACCGTGGTCGCCGCCGGCTGCGGGGCCGCCGCACTCACCGGCCTGCCCGTACGGCCGGTGAAGGGCCAGATCCTCCGGCTGCGCGCGCCCGACGGCGTCGCGCCAGGCTTCCGGCACGTGATCCGGGGGTACGCCGACGGCGAACCCGTCTACCTGGTGCCCCGCCCCAACGGCGAGGTCGTGCTCGGCGCGACGGTCGAGGAACGGTCGGACACCACCGTCACCGCCGGTGCCGTGCAGCGCCTGCTCCGCGCCGGCGTCGACCTGCTGCCCGAGCTGGCCGAGTACGACCTGGTCGAGGCGGCCGCCGGGCTGCGGCCGGGCACCCCGGACAACGCACCGATCCTCGGGCCGCTGCCGGGCCGACCGGACGTCCTGGTCGCCACCGGTCACCACCGGCACGGCATCGTGCTCACCCCGGTCACCGCCGACCTGATCACCGACCTGGTGTGCGCCGGCGTACCCGATCCGCTGCTCGCGCCTTTCCGGCCGGACCGGTTCGTCGGTGTGGCGGCGGACGGTGAGCCCGAAACGACGATGAAGGGGGACCTGTGGAGTTGACGGTGAACGGGGCCGGGCGAAGCGTCCCGAGTGAGGTGTCCGTGGCCGACCTGGTCCGTGACGTCGCCCCGCAACCGCGCGGGGTGGCGGTCGCGGTCAACGGCGAAGTGGTGCCCCGGGCGGGTTGGGCGACCACGGCGCTGCGCGACGGTGACCGGGTCGAGGTGCTCACCGCGGCGCAGGGCGGGTGAGCGGGGTGTCGTTCGAGCTGGGTGGGGAGACGTTCACCTCGCGGCTGATCCTCGGCACCGGTGGTGCCGCGAATCTGCACGTGCTGGAGCAGGCGATCCGGGCGTCCGGCACCGAGCTGGTCACCCTGGCCCTGCGCCGGGTGGACACCGCCCCGGGCACGGCCGGTGGGCTGCTCGACCTGCTGGACCGGTGCGGGGTACGCCTGCTGCCGAACACCGCCGGCTGCCACACCGCGACCGAGGCGGTGAAGGTGGCCCGACTGGCCCGGGACGCGTTCGACACCGACTGGGTCAAGCTGGAGGTGATCGGCGACGAGCGGACGCTGCTGCCCGACGGGGTGGAGTTGCTCCGCGCCGCCGAGGAGTTGGTCGCCGACGGTTTCACCGTCCTGCCGTACACAAGTGACGACCCGGTGCTCGCCCGCCGGCTCGCCGACGTGGGCTGTGCCGCGGTGATGCCGGCCGGCTCGCCGATCGGCTCGGGGCTGGGCATCGGCAACCCGCACCACATCCGGCTCATCCGCCAGGGTGTCGACGTGCCGGTGATTCTCGACGCCGGCATCGGCACCGCCTCCGACGCGGCCCTGGCGATGGAGTTGGGCTGCGACGGCGTGCTGCTGGCCAGCGCGGTGACCCGGGCCGCGGACCCGGTGGCGATGGCCACCGCGATGCGCTACGCGGTCGAGGCCGGACATCTGGCGGCCGGCGCCGGCCGGATCGCCCGCCGCTTCCACGCGCTGGCGTCCACCCCCGACGAGGGAAGACCAAACCTGTGACCGCCCTACCACCGCCCCAAGCGTCACCGCCGCCGACGGCGTCGCCGCCGGCGGGAGATCTTGGAAGCAAACCGCCCCTGGAGGGGCACGTTCCTTCCAAGATCTCGTTGGGGAGGGTGCCGTCGGGGGTGGTCGTTCTTACCGATCGGATTGCCGCTCGGGGTGGGCTTGAGCGGGTTGTCGCGGGAGCGGTGGCCGGGGGAGTGCGCTGGGTGGTGCTGCGGGAGAAGGACCTGCCCCGCGCCGAGCGCGCCGCCCTCGCCACCGACCTGCGCGCGATCCTCGCCGACGTCGGCGGAACCCTCGTCGTGGCCGGGCCCGACCCGCTCGGCGGCGACGCCGTGCACCTGCCCGCCGCCGGCCCGTACCCGCCGCCGACCCACCGCCTGGTCGGCCGCTCCTGCCACGACGAAACCGAGCTGAGCCGCCTGACCACCGAGCACTACGCCACCCTCTCCCCGGTCTACCCCACCAGAACAAAACCGGGGTACGGCCCACCCCTGGCCACCGAAGGGCTGCGCAAGCTGATCAGGATCAGCCACGTACCGGTACTGGCCCTGGGCGGTATCGAAACCCCGGAACAGGTAGCCGCCTGCGTAGAGGCAGGAGCCGCAGGGGTGGCAGTGCTGGGCACGATCATGCGAGCAACAGACCCCGCCGAAACAGCGGCGATCCTGACCAGCGCTTATGCCGAGGCGTCACCCCGATGCTGACCCAAACCCGGCACGGAGGCACCAGGTCCCCACGAGCGGGGCTGCGGCCGACAGTGCCCACGCAGGGATCAAGCCTGACCGCCCGGAGTGGGCACTGTCGGCCACAGCCCCCAACCGCAACCAAAGACGAGGGAAGATGACGCCGAGCACCATCCTCACCATCGCCGGCTCCGACTCCGGCGGCGGCGCGGGCATCCAGGCCGACCTCAAGGTCTTCGCGGCGCTCGGCGCGTACGGCACGAGCGTCCTCACCGCGGTCACCGCCCAGAACACCCGGGGCGTCGACGCCGTGCTGCCGATGCCGCCGCGCACGGTGACCGAGCAGCTGGACAGCGTACTCATGGATTTCACCGTGCGCGCGGTCAAGACGGGGATGCTCGGCACCCCGGCCGTCGCGGACGTGGTCGCCGAGGCCGCCCGGGACGGCCGGCTGCCGCAGCTCGTCGTCGATCCGGTGCTTGTCGCCACGAGTGGACACCGGCTCGGCGTGGTCAGTGCGGTGGAGCGGCTGCTGCCGTACGCCAGGGTGGCGACGCCGAACTGCGCGGAGGCCGCAGCGATCACCGGACGTCCGGTG
Organism: Micromonospora sp. NPDC049101; assembly: GCF_040648675.1. Lineage (NCBI taxonomy): Bacteria > Bacillati > Actinomycetota > Actinomycetes > Micromonosporales > Micromonosporaceae > Micromonospora > Micromonospora sp. NPDC049101. The sequence goes on from NZ_JBEZED010000035.1 coordinate 20,911, forward strand.
GACGACGTGGCCGGGATGGTCGTGGCCGCCGAGGCCCTGGCATCCGGCGGCCCGGAGTACGTCGTGGTCACCGGCGGTGACCTGGGCGGCGGCGAGGCGGTCGACGTGCTGCACGGCGGCGGCGTCACCACCCTGCTGCGCGCCCCCCGGGTGGACACCCGGCACACCCACGGGACCGGGTGTTCGTTCTCGGCGGCGATCGCCGTGCGGCTCGCCCTCGGCGATCCGGTGCCGGCCGCGGTGGGGGCCGCGAAGGAGTACGTGCTCCGTGCGCTGACCGGCGCACGGAGTTGGGAGCTGGGCGCGGGACGTGGACCGCTGGATCACTTCGGCTGGTCCGCCTGATCACCAAGGGAGTTGTCATGCAGGCACGAGGCAAGGTGTACGTCGAGGGTTCGCGGCCCGATGTCCGGGTGCCGTTCGCGGAGGTGGGGCTGACCGGGGATCTTCCGCCGGTGCGGCTCTACGACACGTCCGGCCCGGGATCGGACCCGTCGGTGGGGTTGCCCGCGTTGCGGGGCCCGTGGATCGCCGAGCGGGGTGACGTGGCACCGGTGCGCGGCGCGGGTACGCCGCTCGCCGGTGTGGACGGACGTCGTCCCACCCAGCTCGCGTACGCGCGGGCGGGTGTGGTGACGCCGGAGATGGAGTTCGTGGCGATCCGGGAGAACGTCGACCCGGAGCTGGTCCGGGCCGAGATCGCCGCCGGTCGGGCGGTGCTGCCGCTCAACGTCAACCACCCGGAGTGCGAGCCGGCGATCATCGGAAAGGCGTTCCTGGTCAAGGTGAACGCCAACATCGGCACCTCGGCGGTCAGCTCGTCGGTCGCCGAAGAGGTGGAGAAGCTGACCTGGGCCACCCGCTGGGGCGCGGACACCGTGATGGACCTGTCCACCGGGAAGCGGATCCACGAGACCCGCGAGTCGATCGTGCGGAACTCGCCGGTGCCGATCGGGACGGTGCCGATCTACCAGGCGCTGGAGAAGGTCGGCGGCGACCCGGTGAAGCTGAGCTGGGAGGTGTTCCGGGAGACCGTGATCGAGCAGGCCGAGCAGGGCGTGGACTACATGACGGTGCACGCGGGGGTGCTGCTGCCGTACGTGCCGTTGGCCGTGGACCGGGTGACCGGGATCGTGTCCCGGGGTGGTTCGATCATGGCAGCGTGGTGCTTGGCGCATCACGAGGAGAACTTCCTCTACACCAACTTCGAGGAGTTGTGTGCGCTGCTCGCGCGGTACGACGTGACGTTCTCCCTCGGCGATGGGCTGCGGCCCGGCTCGATCGCGGACGCCAACGACGAGGCGCAGTTCGCCGAGCTGCGCACGCTCGGTGAGCTGACGAAGGTCGCCTGGGCGTACGACGTGCAGGTGATGATCGAGGGCCCCGGTCACGTGCCGATGCACAAGATCAAGGAGAACGTGGACCTCCAGCAGGAGTGGTGCCACGAGGCGCCCTTCTACACGCTCGGGCCGCTGACCACCGACATCGCGCCCGCGTACGACCACATCACCTCGGCGATCGGCGCCGCGATGATCGGCATGTTCGGCACCGCGATGCTCTGCTACGTCACCCCGAAGGAGCACCTTGGCCTGCCGGACCGGGACGACGTGAAGGCGGGCGTGATCGCGTACAAGATCGCGGCCCACGCGGCGGACCTGGCCAAGGGGCACCCCGGCGCGCAGGAGTGGGACGACGCGCTGTCGAAGGCGCGGTTCGAGTTCCGCTGGGAGGACCAGTTCAACCTCTCGTTGGACCCGGAGACCGCGCGCTCGTACCACGACGCGACGCTGCCGGCCGAGCCGGCGAAGACGGCCCACTTCTGCTCGATGTGCGGCCCGAAGTTCTGCTCCATGAAGATCACCCAGGAGCTCAAGGAGTACGCGGCGCGCGGCATGAAGGACAAGTCGGAGGAGTTCGTCTCCGGCGGCAGCCGGGTCTACCTGCCGCTGGCCTGACCAGTCTCGCGAGCGCGCGCGCCGGGTGGCCGGACCGTCCCCTCGCGCGCGCCCCGGGATGATCCACTCGGGTTCACTGATATCGGGGTATCCGGGCGGGCGGGACAGCCCGACTTCAATGAACCCGAGTGGATCAGGCGTACCCGAGCAGCGACTGACCCACCGGCCGGCGGGTCAGTCGCGGTGGTGTCGGCCGGTGGAGCGCAGCGAACGTCGGCCGCTCTCCTGCTGCGGCTCGTTGTCCGACACCGGCTTGCCCAGACCGGCGACCCAGTCGACGAATTCCTCGTCCTGCGTCGGCAGGGCCTCCGTCGCGTCCGACCCGTCGGGGCTCTTCTCCTCGGCCCGGGACCGGTTGCGGCGGAACAGACCGCCGAGCCGCCCGCGCCGGGAGGGCTGCTCGGCGACCGTCGCGGACGTCGCCGCGGCACGTGTGGCGTCGGTGCTCGCCGGGTCGTCGGTGCCTGCCTTGTCGTCGGTGTCTGCCTTGTCGCCGGTGGCGCTGTCAGTGGCGGTGGTGCTGCCGGTTCTGGTAGCGCTGCCGCTGCCCGTGCCGTTGCCGGTGCCCGTGCCCGCGCCGGTGGGCGCGCCAGCCCGGTCCGGCACGGCCGGAGGCTCCGTCGAGCCCGGGTGTCTGGCCGCAGCGGCCAACTCACTTGCCGTGGCCGGGCCGGTCGGCGCCGTCCACCTCGCCGAATCGTCCGGCGACTCCGTCGGCTCGGCGCGACGAGAGGTGTCGAACGCGTTCCAGGTGGCAGCCCGGCTCAAATCCGGCAGCGGCACCCGGTGCCTGGCCTTCGGCGTCTGCCCGGTCGACTCGTCCGGTCCGGTCGGTGGCTCCGCTGCCGTCACCCCCGGCTCGGATGCCTGCGGTGGCACCGTCCACGCCGGGGTGACCGGCCAGGCCGACGGCGCAGGCGTCCACCGGACCGCGTCCGGGTCGCTGGCGGCCGTGACCCCGAAGAACCCACCGGTCTGATCGTCCTCGGTGGTGCGCCGCGCACTGCTCGTCTCGCCAGCCCTCGCCGCCGCCGATTCGACAGCCGGGTCGGCCGGCCGCGCCGTGGAACCAGCGCCGGTGCCGTCCGGGGTACGCGACGGATCGTCCGCCGCCTTGGTGCTGGCCGGGGTGGCCGCTGCTCCTGCCGGACCGGTGGTGGGGGTGGGTGTTCTGGTTGGGCCGGCGGTGGTGGTGGGGGTGGGTGTTCTGGTTGGGCCGGCGGTGGTGGTGGGGGTGGGTGTTCTGG
>NZ_JBEZED010000035.1:24211-81773 GCF_040648675.1 Micromonospora sp. NPDC049101
GGTGGTGGGGGTGGGTGTTCTGGTTGGGCCGGCGGTGGTGGTGGGGGTGGGTGTTCTGGTTGGGCCGGCGGTGGTGGTGGGGGTGGGTGTTCTGGTCGGGCCGGCGGTGGTGGTGGGGGTGGGCGTTCTCGTCGGGCCGGCGGTGCTGGTCGGGGTGGGTGTCCTCGTCGGGCCGGTCGTGGGGGTCGGGGTGACGGGGGTTCTTGTCCGACCGGTTCTGGTGGTCGGGGCTGCTGCGCTCGCGGCGGTCGGGGTGGCCTCGGTGACCGGGCCGGACTCGGAGCCCTGGCCCTCTTCGTCGGGCACGTCGGTGCCGGCGGCCGTCTCGTCGGTGCCCGTCGACCCCGATGCCGGCGCACCGTCGGCCGGATTTGTGGTGGCCAGCGGGCTGGCCTTCGGCTTACGGACTCGGCGGGGCTTGACCGTCAGCGGCGCATCCACCCCGTCTGTGCTGGTCCCGTGCGCGCTGCCCCCGTCCATGTTGGCTCGGCCCGCGCTGACCTCGTCCGCACTGGCTGCCCCCGTGCTGGCGGCAACAGCACCGGCAGTTCCCGTGCTGACCTCGTCCGTACCGGCTGTCCCCGTGCTGAAGGCAACCGCGCCGGTGGGATCCGTGCTGACCTTGGCCGCACCGGATGTTCCGCTGCTGGCGGCGGTCGCGCCTGAGGTTTCCGTGCTGGCGGCGGTGGTGCCGGAGGTTTCCGTGCTGGTGGCGGTCGTGCCGGTCGTGCCAGTGCTGACCTCGTCCGCACCGGTAGTTCCCGTGCTGGCGGCGGTCGCGCCGACGGGTTCCGAGCTGATTGCGCCTGCGCCGGCTGCTGCCGTGCTGCTCGTGCCCGTGCTGACGGTGCCGGCGCCGGGTGTCTCCGAGCCGGTCGAAGCGGCTCCCGTCGGGGCGGTGGTGCGTCCGCCGGTCGGCGTTGCGCTGGTGCTCGCCGCGATGCTGCCGGTCGGCTCGTCGGCCGCCGGACCAGCTGTCGGATCGGCGGCGTCGGCGCGTCCGGCCGTGGTGCCGGTCGGGCTGGTGTCGGCGGGTTTGGCCGGGCGCGTGGTCTCGGCCGGGGAGATGACATCATCCCGGCTCAACGAGGGCATTTGCCGTCTGGCGGTGAACTCACCGGTCGGATCGGTCAGCCAGCTCGCGGGCTTCGCCGGCACGGCGGGAGTCGAACCGTGCTGGCCGCTCGCGGTGGTCGCCGGCCAGTCCCAGTGCGCCGGGACGGTGCGTACACCATCGGAGCCGCCGGCCGCACGCGGACCTGGCGCGGAGCCGGCCAGCTCTCCGGGTGGCGACCCGACCGCTGGCGACCCGACCGCTGGCGACCCGACCGCTGGCGGCGCGACGGTCGGCGACCCGGCGGGTTCCGGCGCGTCGGTCCGGTTGGCGGTGGCCTCGTCGTTCGCCGGGCTCGCCGACGCGGCGTTGGGTAGGGCCGGGCCGGTCGGCAGCGCGCCCAGGATGTCGGTGGGCTCGATCGCCGCGGATCCCGCGGTGCGGGCGCGCGACGGCCAGCGCAGCAACGCGGCGGCGGCCGCGCCGAGCGCGCCGGCGAGGATCGCGATCAGCGCGCCGTAGTACGGATTCACCTGGTAGCGGTCCACGGAGTCACCCGGACCGGCGGTCAGGTAGGCGAACGCCACAAGCACCGGACCGGCCACCCCGGTCGCCCCGCTGATCAGGGGTTCCTGCCCCCGCCAGCGAGCCAACCCGGCGGTCGCGGCACCGGCCAGCAGCGCCACGATGGGCAGCAGGAGCAGTGCCAGCCGTTGCGCGGCGGCGTCGTCCAGCCAGCTCGGCTCCAGCACGCCGAGCCGGACGGTCGGCAGCGGCCCGGCCGTGCCGAGCGACGGCAGGACGGAGATCAGCGCCAGCAGCCAGACCGCGCCGGCCACCGCCGCCATGTTCCAGCCCAGCTCGGGCCGGAGCTGGACGGCGATCGCCGCGCCCGCCCCGATCACCGCGCCGAGTACGGCGCAGATGCCCACCGCCCAGACCGGGTCAACGGAGATCAACTCCGCGGCGCGGGCGGGCTGCATGCAGAGCGGGGCGATGACGACGGCGCCGAGTGCCGCCGCGCCGCCGATCGCCAACTGCCGGCGGGTGCTGGCTGCCGGAGCGTCGCTGCGGGCGAGGCGTCCGGTCAGGACAGCGCCGACGACTGCGGCGTTCGCGGCGAACCAGCCGACCCAGACGAGTTGGGCGGGCCACTGGTTGACGGTCGTACCGGTGAAGGCGCCGGTCAGCCGGACGATGCCGAAACCGTACGCGACGCCGAGCTGGCCGGCCCCGGCCAGCACGCTCACCCCGAGCGCCGTGAGCAGCAGTCTGCCCCAGGTCCGAAAGGCCATGTCCGGCACGTTACGCACCCTGTACACCGGACCGCCACCGGCGCGCCGCGCGGCGCGCCGGCTCGCCGTTCGGCGGGTCTACTTGAGTTCGACCAGTCGAGCCAGGTAAGTCGTGTCTCCGACATTGGTGAGCATGTGCACGGCTCCCGGGTCCCGGTAGACCACTCCGCCGGTGGGCTCGTCGGCGTCGATCCGGGTGCCGTCGATGGTCTGCACGACGTTCTTCGCGCCCTCGATCGCCACCACCAGGTACGGGTGATCATGCCGGTGCAGCGGCTGCCGCTCACCCGGCTCGAGCCGGATGTGCCAGACCCGGACCCGGTCGTTCTCGTACACGATCTCCTGGCCCACCGGTCCGAGTTCGGTTCCGTCGATCACGTCGGTCATCGTTCTCCGTCCAGTTGTGGGAGCACCTCGGCGGCGATCAGCTCGAGGTGGTCGAGGTCCGCGAAGTCGATCAGGCGCAGGTGTACGCGGGTGGCGCCGATCGCGGCGAACTCGCCGATCCGCTGCGCGAGCTGCGCGGGCGAGCCGACCACCGGGTCCTCCGGCGGCAGCGCGCTCTTCTCGTGCAGAGGTGCGGCCCGGCGCTGGGCCTCGGCGTCGGTCCGGCCGATGGCCACGACGAGCCCGGCGGAGAGCACCAACGGCGCTCGACCGGACTCCGTCCGACCGGTGCGCTCGCACGCCTCACGCACCCGGTCGAACGCCGCGGCGGTGTCCGCCACGGACTTGAACGGCATGTTGAACTCGTCGGCGTACCGGGCGGCCAGCTCGGGGGTGCGCTTGGGGCCGCGCCCGCCCACGATGATCGGCGGCCCGGGCACCTGCACCGGCTTGGGCAGGGCCGGCGCGTCGACCAGGCGGTAGTGGTCGCCGCTGAAGCTGTAGGTCTCACCGGCCGGGGTACGCCACAGCCCGGTGATCACCTCAAGCTGCTCGGCCAGCCGGTCGAAGCGTTCGCCGACCGGCGGGAACGGAATGCCGTACGAGGTGTGCTCGCGCTCGTACCAGCCGGCGCCGATGCCCAGGTCGACCCGGCCGCCGCTCATCTGGTCGACCTGCGCGACCATCACCGCGAGAGGGCCGGGCAGGCGGAAGGTGGCCGACGTCACCAGGGTGCCGAGCCTGATCCGCTCGGTCTCCCGGGCCAGCGCGGCGAGGGTCAGCCAGGCGTCCGTCGGGCCGGGCAGGCCCGGGTCGGCACCCATCGACTGGTAGTGGTCGGCGCGCAGGAAGCCCTCGTAGCCGCACGCCTCGACCAGTCGGGCGAACCGGAGTTGCGTCTCGTAGCTGGCACCACGGTTCGGCTCGGTGAAGACCGACACCCGCATGCTCATCGTCCTTCCGCGCCGGCCGCGGCCGGCTGCTCGCGTTCCATCAGCAGCTCGTGGAGGTCGGCGCTGACGCGGGCGACGTCGGCCAGGTGGGCGTTGCGGCCCAGGGTGCGGGGTCGGGGGATGGCGACGTCCACCACCTTGCGGATCCGTCCGGGGCGGGGGCTCAGCACGACCACCCGGTCGGCGAGCAGCACCGCCTCGTCGATCGAGTGGGTGACGAAGACGATCGTCGGCTTGTTCTCCATGTGCACCCGCTGGAGTTCGCCGGAGAGTTCCTCGCGGGTGAGCGCGTCCAGCGCGGAGAACGGCTCGTCCATCAGCATCACCCGGGGCTCACCGATCAACGACCGACACAGCGACACCCGCTGTTGCATGCCGCCGGAGAGCTCGTGCGGGAGCCGCTTCTCGAACCCGGCCAGCCCGGCCACGTCGAGCAGTTGCCGGGCCCGCTCGCGGTGCTTGGCGCGGCTCCAGCCGAAGATCTCCACCGGCAGCAGGACGTTGTCCAGCACGGTGCGCCAGGGCAGCAGCGCCGGCTTCTGGAACAGCATGGCGATGTCCTGGCGGGGACGGGAGATCGGCGTACCGGCCACGGTGATCTCACCGGCGGTCAGTGGGAGCAGCCCGGCGATCAACCGCAGCAGTGTGGACTTGCCGCAGCCGGAGCGACCGAGTATGGCGACGAACTCACTCTCGGCGACGTCGAGGTCGATGCCCCGCAGCGCCTCCACCCGGCCGGATCGGCCCTCGAAGGTACGGGACACCCCGGTCAGTCGGATCATCTCCGGCGCACCTCCGCTAAGTGGTCGGTCAGGAATCCGACAAAGGCTAGCGGCGTGTCTGCCTATCGAGCCGTCCGGGGTGGTCATGAGGTTGTTTCCGATCCGCAACCCGATACGCCTGGCGTCGCAACTGTGCCTTTCTCGTACGCTGTGCCCGCGAAGAGTCCCCCCACGACGGCGGCGTCCGGCTTCCACCCCTCCCGCCGGCCCGTCATGACAACCCCCTCCGGCGGCCTGTCGGCCCCGGTTGGAAAGGACATGGTGCTACTGATGAGAAGGCTGACCCGTACGGTCGCTACGGCCGCGCTGGCCACCGCCCTCGCTCTCGTTTCCGCCTGCAGCAGCGGGTCGGACTCGTCGGACGACGCCAAGGGCGGCAAGGGTGGGGAGCTGGAGAAGGTGATCTACCTCACCTCCTTCGGCAACTTCGGCCGTGACTCCTACGCCTGGGTGGCGAAGGAGAAGGGCTTCTTCAAGGACGCCGGCTTCGACGTCGAGATCAAGCCTGGTCAGGGCACCGGCGGCGTGATCCAGACCATCGTCGGTGGCCAGGCCCAGTTCGGCCCGGTCGACCTCACCGGCAGTCTGCTCCAGGTCGGCAACGGCCAGGCGAAGGACTTCACCGTGGTGGCCGCGATCCAGCAGCGCACCATGGCCGGCATCGCCTCGGTCGAGGGCAAGAACATCGCCTCGCCGAAGGACCTGGAGGGCAAGAAGCTCGCCGACACCCCCGGCTCGGTGGTCCGCAACCTCTTCCCGACGTACGCCCGGCTCGCCGGTGTGGACGCGAGCAAGGTGACCTGGGTCAACGGTGAGGCGCAGGCCCTGATCGGCACGCTCGCCTCCGGCGCGGTGGACGGCATCGGCCAGTTCGTCGTCGGCCAGCCGACCATCGAGGCGGTGGCCAAGAAGAAGGCCGTCATGCTGCCGTACAGCAACGTGATGCAGGACCTCTACGGCAACGTGCTGATCACCTCCTCGAAGATCGCCAAGGAGAAGCCCGAGATGGTGAAGCGGTTCACCACGGCGCTGCTCAAGGGCTTGGAGTACAGCCTGGCCAACTCGAAGGAGGCCGGCGAGATCCTGAAGAAGAACGTCGACGCCGCCAACCCGGTCGCCGCCGCCGCCGAGCTGGAGCTGATGGCCGCGTACGTCCGGTCCGGCAACACCGGCACCGCGATCGGCACCCTGGACAGCGGCCGGGTCGCCAAGAGCATCGCGATCCTGCAGGGCGCCGGCGCGCTCAAGCAGAACATCACCCCCGAGCAGATCATCGACTTCAGCCTCGCGCCGAAGGCCTGATCGTCCGGTCGTCACCCGGGGGTACGTCCCGCCGAATTCCGGTGGGGCGTACCCCCGTCGCTCGTCGGCCCCCGGGGGCCGTGGGATTTCGAGGAGGACAAGATGACCGACGTCCGGTCGGTGGACCCGGCGGTGGCGGCATCCCCACCCGTGGGTGTCGGACCCGAGGCGGGGCGGGCAGGTCGAGGCGCCGGTCTCCGCTCCGGGGCCGGGGCGGCGCTGCTGCCCGCGGCCGGCCTCCTGGTCGCCCTGGCGGCGTGGTGGCTGATCGCCCGGCTGGAGCTGGTCCACCCCGCGGCCCTGCCACCGCCTGGCGACGTGCTCACCGCGTTCGTCGACAAGCCCGCCCAGATGCTGGAACACACCTGGGACACCCTGCTGGAGATCCTTGTCGGCTTCGCGCTGTCGGCGGCGGCCGGCATCCTGATCGGACTCTCGCTGGCCAGCTCCCGAACGGTGGAGCGGATGTTCACCCCGCTGTTGGTCGCGGTGAACGCGGTGCCGAAGATCACGCTGGGCCCGCTGTTGGTGGTGGCGCTGGGCTGGGGTCAGAGACCGATCCTGACCATGGTGTTCCTGCTCTGCTTCTTTCCGATCGTGCTCTCCACCGCGACCGGGCTCACCACCACGCCGGCCGACCTGGCCGAGCTGGTGCGTTCCTGGAACGCCTCCCGCTGGCAGGCGTTCCGCAAGGTGCGCTTCCCGGCCGCGTTGCCGCAGATCTTCGTCGGGCTCAAGGTGGCCATGCCACTGGCCGCGATCGGCGCGGTGATCGGTGAGTTCCAGGCCGGCGAGAGTGGCCTCGGCTACGTCATCACGCAGTACGCGGGCGTCGGCGACACCGCCACCGCCTGGGCGGCGATCATGTTGGTGGCGTTGGTGAGCATCCTGCTCTACTCGGCGCTCGTGTTGACCGAACGGATCGCCCTGCCCTGGGTCCGCGAGACCACCAGCAGTCGCTGAGCGCACAGGAAACGCGAAGGGCCGGCCCCCATCGGGAGGCCGGCCCTTTCTCGATCGACTCGGTTTCCGTGACGTCGCGGTTTCTGAATTACCGCGGCCTGTTATCCCGCCAGGCGCCAGCGGCCGTTGCGGGCCACCAGCGTGGTGAGCGCCTGCGGCATCAGACCGCTGTGGTTGTCCGGCGTCATTCGGATCGGGCCCGACAGGCCGTCCATCTGGGACGTTTCGAGCACGTCCCGAATGCCGGTACGGTTCACCTTCCCGGCCTCCCCGCCGGCGCGAAGTTCCGCGTCGGCGATCAGCTGGATGGCGTCCGCCGCGAAGGACGAGGACCCGTTGTACCCGCCGTAGCGTGCGGTGTAGTCCTGGAACCACTGCCGCCGCGCCGCCTTGGCCGGGGTCGTCGCGATCACGTCGTCGATCACCATCGTCTGGGTGAAGATCAGCGTGGCCCGCTCGGTCGCCCTGGCCGCCGCACCGAGGAAGAGGTCACCGGCCGCACCCGCGTCAAAGAAGAGGGACCCGCGGAAGGTGGTCTGCTGAGCGCTTGTGGCGGCCAGTGTCGCCTGCTCCGGCGGCGTCCAGAAGACCAGCGCGTCGAGCTTGGTCGCCGTGAGCTGTTGGATCTGCTGGCTGACGTCGGTGTCGGTGGTCTTGGCCCGCTGCTCGCGGAGCGTGATGTTGGCCTTGACCAGCTCACTCCGGAGTGCGGCCGCGCCCTCCCGGCCGTAGTCGTCGTCGCTGAAGAGCGCACCCACCTTGCGGATGTTGTTGCGACGCAGTTCCGTGGTCAGCGCGGCAGCGCTGTCCGGGGCGTTGGGGCCGAGCTTGAACACGAAGCGCCGTTCCGCCGCCGGGCTGGCGATGGCGCCGGAAGCGGCGAGCGCAATGGTGGGAATCCGCTTCTCGTTGATGGTCCCAACCGCACCGACCGCGCATTCGTTACAGCCACCCATGATGATGGCGCTGACCCGAGAATCGCCGCTCAAGTCGACGATGTTGCGAAGTGACTCGGCCGGGTCGGAACGGTTGTCCTTCACCTTCAGCTCGATCTTCCGGTTGTTCAGTGCTCCGGAGGAGTTCAACTGGTCCCTCTTGAGTTCCAGCGCGCGCTGGTATGCCCGCCCGACGGGGGCGGCGGCGCCGGAGAGTTCGAGGTCGGCAGCGATCACGATCGGACTCGTGTCCTGCTCCGCCCCGCCGAACTGGCAGCCGGTGAGCGTGGTGGCCACTACGGCCGATGCGAGCGCCGCGATGGTCGCGGAGCGGATGGGGCTCAACTCAGTCCTCCAGGTGCGGGCGCGGGCGCTGCCCGGTCACCGCCGCTAATCCGTCCTCAGTGGAAGACGGGATCTCCTCTGCCGTACGGTGTGCGCGAAGCCTGCAAAACCTTGCCAATGGCCGGCGCTGTGGTCAAGCGCGGACCCCGGCAGCACTTTCGGGACGGCCATCCCACATGCTGGGGTAACGCAATGTTTGCAAAAGCTCACTTTGCATACACGCGTGACCACTCAGGAGTTACATGCCCTGTTCAGGGGCTTGCGGAAATGAAGGTATCAGTTGCCCGGATCACGGGATGCGCTCCGTCCGACCGTTTCCTACCTCACTGCGGCTTCCCAAACAGGATCTTCTCTGATGAAATCGCGGCCGTGCCGCGCGTGGTCCCCTCCGCTTACGGCATGGCTCGGCGGGTCAGGTGGGGAAGAAACGACGGAGGCGATGTCGTGAGCACCGGACCGACGACCCTGCCCGCGCTCGGCGACAGCGCACGGCCCACCCGCCGGCGGATGCCGCGACTGCGCGACGCCCGGATCCGGTCCAAGCTGGCGCTGATCCTGGTCGTCCCGGTGGCGGCGGTGATCGCGCTGGCCACGGTCCGGCTGATCTCCGTTGGCGAGGGTGCCTTCGACGCCACCCGAGCCCGGTCACTGACGGCGCTCTCCATCGACGTCAGCGCGCTCACCCAGGACCTCCAGGCCGAGCGGATGGCCGCGGCGGCCTACCTGGCCACCCCGCAGCAGCCGGCCGACGCGTACAACCTGCGGGTCCGCCAGACGCAACAGAAGGTGGACGAGTACCGCGCCGAGCGGGGCCGGATCGGCGAGGTGCCGGCGGCCCTGCGGGACCGGCTGGCCACCATCGACGACCACCTCGCCACTCTGGACGGCACCCGCCAGAAGGTGCTGGACCGCCGGCAGATGGCGGTCGCCGAGGCGGTGCTCCGCTACGGGGTCATCCTCACCGACCTGGTCGCCTACGGTGACGGCCTGGCCCAGCTGCCCGGCGACGAGAGCCTGTCGGACAGCCGCCGCGCGGTCTCCGCGTTCGCCCGCGCCAAGGCCTCCGTCGCCGAGGAGGAGGCGGTCGCCTTCACCGCGCTGACGGCGGGCCAACTCGACTCGGAGCAGTTCTCCTCCTTCGTGGCCACGCTGACCAGTCAGCAGGAGGCCCTGGTCGCCTTCTCCCTGGCCGCCGACCCGGTGCAGCGCGCCCTGGTCGACAGCACCGTCTCCGGTGACGCGGTCGGCCTGGCCGACCGGGTCGCCAACGACATCACCCGGTCGGTCGGGCAGCGCCCGCTGGTCACCGCGCAGGACGCCACCGCCGCCATCGGCGCCGTCAACGACCTGATGCGCTGGGCCGAGATCCAACTGCAGGACCGGCTGCTCCAGCAGGCCGACCAGGCCCGCTCGGACGTCATCCGGCAGGCCGCGATCGAGTCGATCCTGGTGCTGCTGACCCTGATCATCGCCGTGTCGCTGGCCGTGGTGCTGGCCCGCTCGCTCAACCACTCGCTGCGCCGGCTCCGTGAGGGTGCCCTCTCGGTGGCCAACCACGACCTGCCCGACGCGGTGCGGCGGCTGCAGACCATGGGCAGCGTGGGCGACGGCGGAGTGGAGGAGATCGTCCGCCAGGTGCGCGACCCGATCCAGCTCAACACCCGCGACGAGGTCGGTCAGGTGGCGTTGGCCTTCAACGTCGTCCACCGCGAGGCGGTGCGGGTCGCCGCCGAGCAGGCCGCGTTGCGGACCAGCGTCTCGGCGATGTTCCTCAACCTGGCACGTCGTAGTCAGACCCTGGTCGACCGGATGATCGGCGAGCTGGACGCGATCGAGCGCGGCGAGGAGGACCCGAAGCGGCTCGCGCAGCTCTTCGAGCTGGACCACCTGGCCACCCGAATGCGCCGCAACGACGAGAACCTGCTGGTCCTGGCCGGCGCCGACTCCGCCGTGCCGCGCCGCGACGACGCGCTTGTCGTGGACGTGCTGCGCGCCGCCCAGTCCGAGGTGGAGCTCTACAACCGCATCGAGTTCGGCACGGTGGACACCGACATCTCGGTGGCCGCGCACGCCGTCAACGACGTGGTACGCCTCGTCGCCGAACTGCTCGACAACGCCACCCGCTTCTCACCGCCGAACACCACCGTGGTCGCCGACGGGCGCCGGATCCGCGACTACGTGCTGATCCAGATCGAGGACCGTGGGCTCGGCCTCACCGACGAGCAGCTCGACTCGCTCAACCGCCGGCTGGCGGCCCCGCCGAGCGTCGACGTCGCCGCGTTCCGGCTGATGGGTCTGGCCGTGGTCAGTCGGCTCGCCTCCCGCTACGGCATCCGCGTGGAGCTGCGTCGCAACGTCGAGGGTGGCACCGTCGCCCAGGTGACGTTGCCCGCCACCACCGTGGTGCTGCCCAGCAGCCGGGGCCGCGACCAGGTGCTCACCCGGCCGCGTCAGCCGATGGCCGTGGAGCAGACGCCGCTCACCCCGGCCGGTCACCGCGAGCAGTACGCCGGTGCCGCGACCGCGGCGGCGACCCTACCCGACCAGTGGCGCACCAACACGCCGGCTCCGGCCCAGTGGCAGTCCCCGCTGGACTCGCGGGACACCACCCCGGCCGTACAGGCGGGTGGCTTCGGCGCTACCCGCTCGCCGGCACCGGCCGCCCCGACACCCGTCGCCCCGCTCCCGCCGGCGCGGCCCGCGTTCGGCACCGGCGCGGGTGCCTCGGCGGGCGGCCCGACCGTGGCCTACCCGACCATCGATCCGCTGCCCCGACGCGGCGCGACCGCGGAGGCGGCGGACGGGCGCGGCGCCCCGGGTCTGCCGGTCGGCCCGGTCGCCGGCGCCGGCGCGGTGGCACCGCCGCCCGCGCCGTCGGTGCCCGCCGCACCGGTCACCAACCGGCCCGACTTCCCGGCCGAGGCGCCGATCTTCCGGGAGATGGAGGCGGTCTGGTTCCGGTCGCACGGCGACGACGCCACCGCGATCTTCACCCGGCCCTCGTTCGACGAGCCGCCAGCGCCCGCCGCCCCGGCCGACGCCGGCATGCGCACGGGCAGCAGCGGCCAGCCGAGTGCCGCGTCCGCGCCGACCACGGCACCGGCCCGACCGCCCCTGCCGACCCGCACCCCGGGCAGCTCCAACACCGACGGCACCACCACGCCGGGCACCGGGGGCCGTGGCAGCGCGACCACCGGCGGGTTCGGCACCCCGCCGTCGTACGCGCCGCCGCCGGCAGCCCGGCCGGCACCGGCCGCTCCCGCCACGCCTACCGCGCCCCCCGTGGACCCGGATGCCTGGCGGACGGCGGCGGACGAGGGCTGGTCCCGGGCCAGCCGGGCCGCCGAGCCGGCCCCCGCCGGGACCACCCGCTCCGGGCTGCCCAAGCGGGTGCCGCAGGCGCAGCTCGTGCCGGGTGGCATCGAACCGAAGAGCGGCCGGGACCGCAGCCGGCGGACCCCCGATGAAGTACGCGGTCTGTTGTCGGCCTACCACCGCGGTGTACAACGTGGTCGGACGGCCGGAACGGACCTGAACAGCACCTCGACCAAGGAGAGCCGATGAACAGGCCAGCTGCCATGCAGGACATGGGTTGGCTGCTCACCAACTTCGCCGACAGCGTGGCGGGCATCGCCCACGTGGTGGCGGTGTCCGCCGACGGGCTGCTGCTCGCGTCCTCCCGGGATCTACCGGGGGACCGGGCCGACCAGCTCGCCGCGATCACCTCCGGCGTGGTGAGCCTGACCGAGGGCGCTGCCCGGATGTTCAGCGCGGGCGGGGTGTTGCAGACAGTCATCGAGATGGACAGCGGATACCTCTTCCTGATGTCGATCAGCGACGGGTCGTCGATGGCCGTGCTGGCCGCGCGCAGCTGCGACGTGGGCCAGGTGGGTTACGAGATGGCGCTGCTGGTCGAGCGGGTGGGTGCCGCGCTGGTGCCGCTGCCGCGCGACGCGGTGCGCTCGTAGCACCGAGAAGAAGGCGCTCGGCCGCGCGCCGAGTCAGGAACGGGAGGCGGCACACAGCGGCTCCGCAGGGGACGAGGAGGTGATCGGGGATGGACCAAAGGCGCGCTGACCCGCGTGGCGCGCTGGTGCGTCCGTACGCGGTCACCCGGGGTCGTACCGAGCCTCGGCAGGACATCGCCCTCGAGGCAGTCCTCACCGCGTCTCCCACCCAGGTTGCCGAGTCCCGCTTCGCCGGGCATGACAAGCACCGCATCGCCACGGTCTGTGAGGGCCGAGCACAGTCGCTGGCGGAGATCGCCGCGTACACCCGGATGCCGCTGGGCGTCGCCCGGGTGTTGGTCGCCGACATGGTGGCCGAGAGCCTGCTGACGTTACACACTGCTGCTCCCGCCGAGGGGTTCGAGGAGCGGATGGAACTGCTTGGAAGGGTGCTAAGTGGACTTCGCAGGCTATGACCCCGCTGGGGGGCGGCCAGGCCGGGGAATCGTCTCCGCGAAGATCGTCGTCGCGGGCGGCTTCGGCGTCGGCAAGACAACACTGGTCGGGGCGATCTCCGAGATCACACCGCTGACCACCGAGGCGTTGATGACCGCGGCGGGTGTCGGCATCGACGACCCGTCCAAGGTGCCGGGCAAGGAGACCACCACGGTCGCCATGGACTTCGGCCGGATCACCATGGCCCAGGACCTGATCCTGTACCTCTTCGGTACACCCGGTCAGACCCGGTTCTGGTTCATGTGGGACGAGATCATCCGAGGTGCGGTGGGTGCCGCCGTGCTGGTCGACACCCGCCGGATCACCGACGCGTTCGCCCCGCTGGACTACTTCGAGAACCGCAACCTGCCGTACGTGGTGGCGCTGAACCGGTTCGACGGTGCTCCCCAGTACGAGCTGGAGGAGGTCCGCGAGGCGCTGGCCATCTCGCCGCAGGTGCCGCTGGTGATGACCGACGCCCGGCACCGGGACTCGGTCAAGCAGGTGTTGGTGACTGTCGTCGAGCACGCCATGCTGCGCCTCCAGGCGGAGCACGGGCGAGGCTTCCCCACGCCGGTCGGCTGACGCGTGGCGTCACGGCCGGCACCCACCGGCCGGCCGTGACAGACGCGCGCTAGTCGACGCGGAGCCGGTAGCCGCGCTTCACGATTGTCTGCACCACGCGCGGCGCGCGCAGGCCAGCCCGGAGGCGGGCCACCGCCATCTCCACGGCATGCTCGTCCGCGCCCCGGGGCAGCGTCCGTAGCAGCGCCGTGCGGGACAGCACCCGGCCGGGGGACTGGGCCAGCGCCCGCAGCACCGCCATCGGGGCGGGGGCGAGCGGCCGCAACTCGCCGTCGATCACGGCGGCGTGCCCGCGCAGCGTGAGCAGGTGCCCGCCGGCCTTGAACGTCATGGTCCGGCGGGGCAGCTCGTCGACGATGGTCCGCACCAGAGCCCCCAGTCGAGCCCGGCCCGGCGCGCTCACCGGCACCCCGTAGCGCAGCAGCGGCTCGGCGGTCACCGCGCCGACGCAACTGGCCAGGACGTCACCGCGGAACGCGGACACCACCGCGTCGGTACGGTCCCCGGCCGCGCGCAGGAGTGCCTCGACCGCGGGTGCCGAGGTGAACGTCACCGCGTCCACCAACCGGCTGGTGATCAGGTCGATCAACCGGTGCAGCGGCGCCGGGTCGGTCGGCGGGGCCCAGCGGTAGACCGGCACCTCGATCACCGTGGCGCCGGCCGCCTCCAACGCGAGAGTGCACTCGGGCTGCCGCTCACCGTGCAGCTGCATGGCGACCACCTGCCCGGCCACGCCGCGTCGGCGCAGGTGGTCGACGACCTCCTCGCAGCTCTCCGAGGCTGGTGACCACTGGTCGTGCAAACCGGCCGCACGAATCGCGCCGCGCGCCTTCGGGCCCCGGGCCACCACGTACGAGTTGGCCAGCACCGAACGCAGCGGCTCGGCCAGCCCCCAGCCCTCGGCCGCCTCCAGCCACCCGCGCATGCCGATGCCGGTGTTGGCCATCAGGATGTCCGGCGGTTGGTCGAGGCAGGCGCGGGTCGCCTCGCGCAGCTCGGTGTCGTCGGACAGCGGCACGATCCGCAGTGCCGGGGCGAGCACCACCCGCGCTCCCCGCCGTTCGAGCAGCGCCGCCAACTCGTCGCGCCGCCGGTCGGCGGTCACCCCGATGGTGAAGCCCGCCAATTCTTCCCGCATCAACCCTCCTGTCGCAGCCGCACCTCGACCAGCCCGTCGCGGCAGCGCACGTCGTGCCGCCGCACGGTAACCCCCGGCAGGTCGAGGCAGTCCCCGCTGCGCAGGTCGTACACCTGCTTGTGCAGCGGTGAGGCGACCGTCGGCACTCCGCCACGGCTGCCGACGATGCCCCGGGACAGCACGTACGCCCCGGAGACCGGGTCGCGGTTGTCGATCGCGAACAGCCCGTCGGTGGTTCGGAAGAGGGCGACCTGCACCCCGTCGACCAGGGCGGCGACGCCCCGATCCGGGTCCAACCGGTCGAGGGGACAGACGGTGGTCCAGGGCAGCGTGATGGTCTGGGTCATCGCCGTACCTCCGGTAGGCCGAGGGTGACCGGTTGCCGACGGTGCCCGTCGATCGGCTCGGATCCGGTCGGGGGGTGGTCGTGTACGGGCACCGGCTGGCCGCGTTCCCGGCCGAAGGTGATCGACGGGTCGGGCACGTCGGGGGCGTTGACGAAGGAGGTGTAGCGGCGCAGCCGATCCGGGTCGTCGAGCACGTCGCGCCACTCGTCGGAGTACGTCGCCACGTGCCGGGCCATCGCCGCGTCCAGCTCGGCGCAGAGCCCCAGCGAGTCGTCCACGATCACGGCGCGCAGGTGGTCCAGGCCGCCGTCCATCGCCTCGATCCAGCCGGCGGTGCGTTGCAGCCGGTCGGCGGTGCGGATGTAGTAGATCAAAAACCTGTCGATAAGCGTGATCAGCGCCTCGGTGGACAAGTCAGTGGCGAACAGGTCTGCGTGCCGGGGCCGGAAGCCGCCGTTGCCACCGACGTAGAGATTCCAGCCGGTCTCGGTGGCGATGATGCCGAAGTCCTTGCTGCGTGCCTCCGCGCACTCGCGGGCGCAACCGGAGACCGCGGACTTGAGCTTGTGCGGGGCGCGCAGCCCCCGATAGCGCAGCTCCAACGCGACGGCCAGTCCCACCGAGTCCTGCACCCCGTACCGGCACCAGGTCTCGCCCACGCAGGACTTCACCGTGCGCAGCGCCTTGCCGTACGCGTGGCCGGACTCGAAACCGGCGTCCACCAGCCGCCGCCAGATCTGCGGCAACTGCTCCACCCGCGCACCGAACAGGTCGATCCGCTGCCCGCCGGTGATCTTCGTGTAGAGCTGGAAGTCCCGGGCGACCTCGCCGATCACGATCAGCTTCTCCGGGGTGATCTCGCCGCCCGGGATTCGGGGCACCACCGAGTAGCTGCCGTCGCGTTGCAGGTTGGCCAGGAAGTGGTCGTTGGTGTCCTGCAACGACGCCTGCTCACCGTCGAGCACGTGCCCGGTGCCCAGCGACGCGAGGATCGACGCCACCACCGGCTTGCAGATGTCGCAGCCGCGCCCCTGCCCGTGCTCGGCGATGAGCTGGGAGAAGGTGCGGATGCCGCGCACGCGGACGATCTCGAACAGCTCCCGTCGGCTGACGTCGAAATGCTCGCAGAGGGCACTGGACTGCACCACCCCGGCCGCGTCCAGCAGCTGCTTGAGCATCGGCACACAGGACCCGCAACTGGTGCCGGCCCTGGTGCACGCCTTCAACGCCGGCACGTCGGCGCAACCGTCGGCGATGGCGGCGTCCACGTCGCCGCGGGTCACCGCGTTGCAGGAGCAGACCTGGGCGGCGGCGGGCAACGCGCCGGCGTCCGCGCCACCGCCCTCCGGGGCGAGCAACGCCAGTGGCGCGGCCGGCAGTGGACCGCCCACGCTGGCCCGCAGCGTCGGGTACGCGCTGGCATCGCCAACCAGCACCCCACCGAGCAGGGTGTGCGCGTCGTCGGAGAGGACCAGCTTCGCGTAGACCCGGGTGGCCGGGTCGGTGAACGTGACGTCCAGGCAGCCCGGGGTCGTGCCGTGGGCGTCACCGAACGAGGCCACGTCGACGCCGAGCAGCTTGAGCTTGGTGGCGGTGTCCGCGCCCGGGAAGGTCGCCGCGCCACCGACCAGCCGGTCGGCCACCACCTCGGCCGTCGCGTACCCCGGCGCGACCAGGCCGTGGCAGGTGCCGTCGACCGCCGCGCACTCACCGACCGCCCAGATCCGCTCGTCGGCGCTGCGGCACGTCTCGTCGACGAGCACCCCACCGCGCGGACCCACCGGCAGACCGGACGTCCGGGCCAGCTCGTCGCGTGGCCGGATGCCGGCGGCCACCACCACCAGCTCGGCGTCGACCGCGTTGCCGTCGGAGAGTTCCAGGGCGGCGACCGCGCCGTCCGGGCCGGGCCGGATCGCCGTGGTGGCCACTCCGAGATGGGTTCGCACGCCCAGGTCGTCGACGTAGCGGCGGAGCATCGCACCGCCGGCCTGGTCCACCTGCACGGGCATCAACCGGGGCGCGAACTCGACCACGTCGGTGCTCAGACCGAGCAGCCGCAGGGCGTTCGCCGCCTCCAGACCGAGCAGCCCACCGCCGATCACCGCGCCGACCCGCCGGCCCCGCGCGTACTCCCGGATCGCGGCCAGGTCGTCCAGGGTCCGGTAGACGAAGACGCCGGGCAGGTCGGCCCCGGGCACCGGCGGCACGAACGGGTACGACCCGGTGGCCAACACCAGCGCGTCGTAGCGGTACTCGCCCACGGCGGTGGTCACCACCTGCCGCTCCCGGTCGAGGGCGGTGACCGGCTCACCGAGGCGCAGCCGCACCCCCTCGTGCGGGGTGTGCACGTTGAGCTCGTCCTCGCTCACCCCGTCGAAGTACGCCGAGAGCCGCACCCGGTCGTACGCCGGACGCCCCTCCTCGGCCAGCACGGTCACGCGCCAGTGCCCCTGCGGGTCCCGGGCGCGCAGCGCGTCGACGAACCGCTGCCCGACCATGCCGTTGCCGATGACGACCAGTTCGCCGCCGTTCATCGCGTCACCTCCACCGATTCCGCCTGGCTGAGCCAGTCGACGATGCCGCCCACCGCGTCGCGGCAACCGCCGCATCCGGTGCCGGCCCGGGTCGCGGCCGTCACCGCGTCGACCGTGCGGGCCCCGGAACGCCAACTGCGCACCAGAGCGCCCTTGCTCACCGAGTTGCACTGACAGACCGTGGCCCCGTCCGGCATCAGTGCCGGAGTCGCGGCCGGTGTCGCGCCAACCGTGCCGAGTGCCCGGCCCAGCAGGAGTGCCCGCCGGTCGGTCGGCACCGGGTGGCCGCGGTCGAAGAGTTGGATCACCGTGCCGACGGCCGGGTTGTCGCCGAGCAGGATCGCCCCGACCAGCCGCTCGTCCTGGATGCGCAACCGGGCGTACGTGCCCCGGCTCGGGTCGGCGAAGGTCAGCTCCTCACCCGGCCCGCCGCCCACCGGGTCACCCATCGACGCCAGGTCGATCCCGGCGGCCTTGAGCCGGGTCACCACCGGCCGGGGTCGGTAGCGGGCCAGCGGGTCCGTCCCGGTGAGCACGTCGGCGAGCACCCGGGCCTGGGCCCAGGCGGGTGCGACAAGCCCGGTGAGCACGCCGTCGTGCTCGGCGCAGTCGCCGATCGCCGAGATGGACCGGTCGCTGGTGCGGAGCCGGTCGTCCACGATCACGCCACGGCCGACGCTCAACCCGGCCGCCTGCGCCAGGGCGGTGTCCGGGCGGACGCCGCAGGAGAGCACCAGCAGGTCGGCGTGCAGCGTCCGACCGTCGGCCAGGTCGAGGCGGACGCCGGTGGCGTCCGCGGCCACGCCGATCGCCGGCACCGCCAGTTGGATGGTGACGCCGAGACCGGCGAGCGTGCCGGCGAGCACCGCACCGGCCGCCGGGTCGAGCTGCCGTTCCATCAGGTGCCCGCGTGGGTGCACCACGGTCGTGGTCAGCCCGCGGGCGGCGAGGCCGCGGGCGGCCTCCAACCCGAGCAGGCCACCACCGAGCACCAGCGCGCTGCGGGCGCCGTCCGCCGCGGCGAGGATCCGTCGGCAGTCGTCCAGGGTACGGAAGGGGACCACCCGCTCCGGCAGGTCGGCCGGGTCGAGGCCGGGCAGTGGCGGCACCACCGCCCGCGCCCCGGTGGCCAGCACCAGGTGGTCGTAGCCGATGCGTTCGCCGTCGGCGGTGTGGACCTCCCGGGCGGACCTGTCGACTCCGGTCACCGGTACGCCGGTGCGCAGGTCGATGCCGTGCCCGGCGGCCTCGGTCAGCTCCACGTCCGGCTCGTCGACCCGGCCGGCCAGCAGGGTGGAGAGCATGATCCGGTTGTACGCCCGGTGCGGCTCCGCCCCGAGCACGGTGACCTTCCGGTCGCCCTCCCGGGCGTGCAGCTCTCCGGCGAGGCGGGCACCCGCCATCCCGTTGCCGACGATCACCACCCGGGCGGTCATGCCTTCTCCACCCGGACCGCGCAGATCTTGAACTCGGGCATCCCGGAGATCGGGTCGACCGCGTCGTTGGTCACCGAGTTGGCTCGCCCGGCCCCGGCGTAGTGGAACGGGGCGAACACCGTGTCCGGTCGGATCCCGGCGCTGAGTCGGGCCGGGGCGCACAACTCACCTCGGCGCGAGGTGACCCGCACCGGGTCTCCGTCGTCGACGCCCAACCGGGCGGCCAGGTCGGGGTGCAGCTCGACGAATGCCTCACCGGCAGCGCGGCGTAGCGCGGCCACCCGGCGGGTCTGGGTGCCGGACTGGTACTGCGCCAGCACGCGGCCGGTGGTGAAGTGCAGCGGGTACGCGGCGCTGACTTCCTCGGCGGCGGGCCGGTGGTCGACGGGGTGGAACCGGGCTCGGCCGTCCGGGGTGGCGAACCGGTCGGCGAAGAGCCGCGGCGTGTCCGGCCCGTCCTCGGTCGGGCAGGGCCAGTAGACGCCGTCGTCGGCGTCGATCCGGGCCCAGCTGATGCCGGCGTAGTCGGCGGCCCCGCCGGCCGAGGCGCGGCGCAACTCGGCGAAGACGGCGGCCGGATCGGCGGGGAACCGCGTCGCCGCGACGTCGGTGTCCGTTGCTTCGGCGGACGCCAGCCGGGCCGCGAGGTCGGAGATGATGGCCAGGTCGGTCCGGACGTCCGGCGGGGGCGGGCGGAGCGCGCGCCGACGCAGCACCCGACCCTCCAGGTTGGTCATGGTGCCGTCCTCCTCGGCCCACTGCGCCGTGGGCAGCACCACGTCCGCGAGCGCGGCCGTCTCGGAGAGCAGCAGGTCCGCGACGACCAGCAGGTCGAGGTCGCGCAGCCGGCTCTCGATCCGTGCCGCCCGGGGGGCGGAGATCACCGGGTTCGAGCCGAACACCAGCAACGCCCGGGGGCCGGCCGGTGTGCCGAGTGAGTCGAGCAGTTGGTAGGCCGGCACACCCGGACCGGGCAGCTCGTCGGCCGGCACTCCCCAGACGCCCGCCACGTGCTCGCGGGCCACCGGGTCGTCGATCTTCCGGTAGCCGGGGAGTTGGTCGGCCTTCTGCCCGTGCTCCCGCCCACCCTGGCCGTTGCCCTGGCCGGTGAGACAGCCATAACCCGAGCCGTCGCGACCGGGCAGACCGAGGGCGAGGGCGAGATTGACGTACGCGCTGACGGTGTCCACGCCCTTGGCGTGCTGCTCGGCACCACGGGCGGTCAGGATGATCACTCGACCGCCGGTGCCCAGCGCCCGGGCGGTCGCCTCCAGGTCGGCCACCGGCACCCCGGAGAGTTGTTCGGCGCGGGCCGGCCACCAGGCGGCGACGCTGCGGCGGACCGCCTCGAACCCGGAGGTGCGTTCGGCCACGTACTCCCGGTCGATCCAACCCTCGGTGAGGGCGATGTGCAGCAGTGCGTTGGCCACCGCGAGATCGGTGCCGGGCAGTGGTTGCAGGTGCAGGTCGGCCTGGCGGGCGGTGGCGGTGACCCGGGGGTCGACGACGATCAGTTGACCCCCGTTGCCGCGCTGCTCGGTGAGCCAGCGCACGAGCGGCGGCATGGTCTCCGCCGGGTTCGCGCCGACCAGCAGCAAGGTGTCGGCCCGGCCCAGGTCGGAGAGCGGGAACGGCAGCCCCCGGTCGATGCCGAAGGCGCGCATCCCGGCGGCTGCCGCCGAGGACATGCAGAACCGTCCGTTGTAGTCGATGTGCCGGGTGCGGAGCCCGATCCGGGCGAACTTCCCCAACGCGTACGCCTTCTCGTTGGTCAGGCCGCCGCCGCCGAAGACGGCGACCGCGTCCCGGCCGGCATTGTCCTGCACCGCGCGGATGCCCGCGACGACCCGATCGAGGGCGACGTCCCAGCTTGCCGGGTGCAGCGCACCGGTGGCGGGGTCGCGCACCAGGGGGGTGGTCAGCCGCTCCGGGTGGTCGAGCAACTCGGCGGAGGTCCAGCCCTTCTGGCAGAGCCCGCCCCGGTTGGTGGGGAACTGGCGGGGATGGACCGTCACCCCGGTGTCGTCCTCGCGTAGCACCATCCCGCACTGAAGCGCGCAGTACGGACAGTGCGTCGCCACCTGCCGGGGTGTGGACCCCGGTCGAGTTGCCGACCGTGCACCGTCTGTCATGTCGGCAAAGCGTGCCGCCAGGCCGTTTCCAGTCCGGGTCCCTTCTGTTTCGGTCCTGTCAAGTGGGGCTCACACCGCACCGGGGCAGCGGGCGTGGCGGATGGGTGGTGTCGGCCGACCTGCCGTTCGCCATCCGTGGCCCGAGCCGCCCACGTCCCACGCAGCGGGCAGTGCGGTGCTTGTCCCGCTCGTCTCGCTTACCATGTGGGAAAATCGTCTCATTAAATGGGAGTATGCGATGGGTGTGGTGGACGTCTTCGACGCGGTGGCCGGCACCTACGACGAGGAGCGCCGGCGACTGATTCCCTGCTTCGACGCCTTCTACGGCACCGCCGTCCAGGTGGCCGCTCCACCGCTGCGCGCCGCGCTCGCCGCCGGGCGTACCCCGGAGGTGTTGGATCTGGGCGCCGGCACCGGCCTGCTCTCGCTGCTGCTCGCCGCGGCGGTGCCCGGAGTCCGGCTGACCCTGGTGGACGGAGCGCCGGCGATGCTCGCGCGCGCCACCGAGCAGCTGCGCGACCGGGACGTGCCGCACCGGTCCGTGCTGGCCGACCTGTCCGGCGAGCTGCCGCCGGGCCGGTACGACGCGGTGGTCAGCGCGCTGGCGATCCACCACCTGGACGACGCCGGCAAGCAGGCGCTCTACCGGCGGGCCGCCAACGCGCTGGCACCGGGCGGGGTGTTCGTCAACGCCGAGCAGGTCGCCGGGCCGACCCCGGAGCTGGAGCGGCGCTACGACGAGGTGTGGATGGAACGGATCGCCGAGCTGGGCGCGTCCCCCGAGGAGATCGCCGGCTCCCGGGGGCGGATGCGGCACGACCTGCCGGCGACCGTCACCGACCAGTGCCGGTGGCTCGCCGAGGCCGGCCTGGTCGACGTCGACTGTTACTTCAAGGAGTGGCGCTTCGCGGTGTTCGGTGGCCGGGTCCGGTGACCTGAGCCGGAATGGGCGTTTCGACGCCGAAGGTGGGTGTGCGCCCCACGGGGATGACTGACGGTCATACCGCTGGGTAGTCTCAGCGGCATGACTGCCAAGGTGACTCTGTCGTTTACCGACGAGACGATCGAGGAGGCGCGGCGGTTCGCCAAGCGCGAGGGGCTGTCGCTCTCCGCCTGGATGGACCAGGCCGCCCGCGAGAAGGCGCTGCGCGAGGTCTTCACCGCGCACGCCGCCGCCGTGGGCCGCGCCGGCCTGGACCTGGAGTCCGCCGCACTCGCCGACGCCCGCGAGGTGGGCATGGTCAACGACCTGCTCTCCGGCGGACGACCGCGTGCTGCGTAGGGGAGAGGTCTGGCGCATCGAGGGCGCCCGGGAACGCCTCGGCCTCGTGATCAGCTCGGACGTCTACAACTCCACAGACGTGCCCATCGTGATCGTGGTCGAGGTGGTCGAGGAGTCGCTGCTGCGCGACTCGCCGCTCGCCGTGGCGATGGGCCGGTACGTGGTGATGCCCGACCGCATATCATCGCCGATGAAGAAGTGGTTCACCGACTGCGTGGACGTCGCCGACACCGACACCATGCTCCGGGTCGGCCGCGCGCTGCGCATCCTCCAACAACTCTGACCGCGCGCCCGGGCGGCACGCGCTCACCATCGCCACCGGCCCGTCGTGCGGTCCCCGTTTCCGGGCCGACCCAGGACGGGCACTGCCAGGTAATCAGGCGTTCCTAGCGTTTCTCCTCGTCACATCGACGAGAAGGAGCCGCCGTGAGCACGCTCACCAGCACCGCAGTCACCGCCGCGCCGCCGGCCGCCACCGCGCGCGGGCGGCGGCTCGACGACTGGCGTCCCGAGGACCCCGACTTCTGGCAGACGACCGGCGCGCCGATCGCCCGGCGCAACCTCTGGGTCTCGATCTTCGCCGAGCACGTCGGCTTCTCGGTGTGGAGCCTCTGGTCGGTGACGGTGCTCTTCCTCGGCCCCGCGTACGGCATCGACCCGGCCGGGAAGTTCCTGCTCACCGCCATCCCGGCGGCCCTGGGGGCGGTGTTGCGGCTGCCCTACACGCTGGCGGTGGCCCGGTTCGGCGGACGGCGTTGGACGACCATCAGCGCCCTGCTGCTGCTGGTGCCCACGGTGCCGATGACGGTGTTGCTGGAGCCCGGGGTGTCCTACACCACCCTGATGGTGCTCGCCTGCCTCACCGGCGTCGGCGGCGGCAACTTCGCCTCCTCGATGGCGAACATCAACCTGTTCTACCCGCAGCGACTCAAGGGCCGGGCCCTCGGGCTCAACGCCGGGGGTGGCAACCTCGGCGTACCCGCGGTGCAGTTGGTCGGGCTGGCGGTCCTCGCCACCGCCGGTGCCGCGTACCCCCGGTTGGTCCCGGCGGTCTACCTGCCGCTGATCGTGCTGGCCGCGCTGGCCGCGACCCGCTGGTTGGACACCGTGCCCGGGGCGCGCAACGAGCCGGGCGCGCTGCGCGAGGCGGCCCGCGACCCGCACACCTGGGTCATGTCGCTGCTCTACATCGGCACCTTCGGCTCGTTCATCGGGTTCGGGTTCGCCTTCGGTCAGGTGCTCCAACTCCAGTTCGCCGAGCGGTTCCCCACCCCGGTCGACGCGGCCTGGCTGACCTTCCTCGGCCCGCTGATCGGCTCGCTGATCCGGCCGCTGGGCGGGCACCTCGCCGACCGGTTGGGCGGCTCCCGGGTGACCTTCTGGAACTTCGTGGCGATGGCCGCCGGCGCGGGCACCGTCCTGTACGCGGCCCGGGAGCAGTCGTTCGGGCTCTACCTGGCCGGGTTCCTCGCCCTCTTCGTCTTCTCCGGCATCGGCAACGGCTCCACCTACAAGATGATCCCGGCGATCTTCCGGGCCCGGGCGGCGGAGTCGGTGGCCGACGGCCGGCGCGATCCGGAGGACGCCGCTCGTTGGGCGCGGCGGATGACCGGCGCGTTGATCGGCATCGCGGGTGCGATCGGCGCCTCCGGTGGGGTGCTCGTCAACATCGCGTTCCGCCAGTCGTTCCTCGGCTCCGGCAACGCCGACGCCGCCTACGTGGCCTTCATCGGCTGGTACGCGCTGTGCTTCGCGGTCACCTGGGTCGTCTACCGTCGTCCGGGTGCCGACCGGCTCGCCAGCGTGTGAGCTGGGCCACCCTCGGCGAGTCGCCGGGCGGCACCGCACCCCCGTTTTGACCTGCGGACACCGCGCCGGGTATCGTTGCCTGCTGTTGTACGACATCCAGAGGCGTGCCCTATCAGGTACGCTTGGTCGTTCGTGCGCGCTGGTCCGGCCTGCAAGATCTGGTCACCTCGGCGCGCGACCCCAGACCGACGACGAGACAAGGTAGACCTGTGCGTACGTACAGCCCGAAGCCGGGTGAGATCGAGCGTCAGTGGCACGTCATCGACGCCTCTGATGTCGTGCTGGGCCGCCTGGCCACCCACGCCGCCACGTTGCTGCGTGGTAAGCACAAGCCGACTTTCGCGCCGCACGTCGACACGGGCGACTTTGTCGTCATCGTGAACGCGGGCAAGGTTGCGTTGACCGGCAACAAGCGCCAGACCAAGGTTGCTTACCGCCACTCCGGTTACCCGGGTGGTCTGAAGCAGATCGGCTACGACGAGCTGCTGACCAAGCGCCCCGAGCGGGCCATCGAGCTGGCTGTGAAGGGGATGCTCCCGCACAACAAGCTCGGCCGTCAGCTGATCAAGAAGCTGAAGGTGTACGCCGGTGCCGAGCACCCGCACCTCGCGCAGCAGCCGGTGCCGTTCGAGATCAAGCAGATCGCGCAGTGAGCGCGGGCGAAGGAAGCAGCATGACCGACATCACCACCGAGCCCGAGGTTGCCCAGGAAGCCCCTGAGGCCCCTGAGGCCACCGAGGCGCCCGCGCCCGTCGCCCGCGCGCCTCGTGGTGACCGGCCGATCCAGACCGTGGGCCGCCGCAAGGAGGCCATCGTCCGGGTCCGTATCGTCCCGGGCACCGGCAAGATCACCTGCAACGGCCAGGACCTCGAGGCGTACTTCCCGAGCAAGGTGCACCAGCAGCTCATCAAGGACCCGCTGGTCACCGCCGAGAAGCTCGAGCAGTTCGACATCATCGCCAACCTGCGGGGCGGCGGCACCACCGGCCAGGCCGGTGCGTTGCGGCTGGGCATCGCCCGCGCGCTGATCGTCAACGAGCCCGATGACCGCCCGGCCCTGAAGAAGGCCGGCTTCCTCACCCGGGACGCCCGGGTCAAGGAGAGCAAGAAGTACGGCCTCAAGAAGGCCCGTAAGGCTCCCCAGTACTCGAAGCGCTGATCTTTTCCAGCGCGTTGTACTTCTGACGGACGGCCGGTTCGCCTCCCCCCGATTCGGGGGAGGCAGCCGGCCGTTTCGCTTTCTCCACTTCGGCAGCGCACCACGGAGGTTGGCGGGTATGGGTCGGTTGTTCGGCACGGACGGCGTACGCGGGCGGGCAAACGCGGATCTCACCCCGGAGTTGGCGCTGGCGCTCGCGGTGGCCGCCGCGCACACGCTCGCCGAGACGGACCGCAGCCATCCGCCGCTGGCCGTCGTGGGCCGCGACACCCGGGCCAGTGGCGAGATGCTGGAGGCCGCCGTGGTCGCCGGCCTGACCAGCGCCGGTGCCAACGTGGTGCGGGTCGGCGTGCTGCCCACCCCCGCGGTGGCGTTCCTCACCGCCGAGGCCAAGGCCGACCTCGGCGTGGTGCTCTCCGCGTCGCACAACCCGATGCCGGACAACGGCATCAAGCTCTTCGCCGCCGGCGGGCACAAGCTGCCCGACGAGATCGAGATGAAGATCGAGGCCGCCGTGGAGGCCAACGCCACCACCGCCTGGGACCGGCCGACAGGTGCCGGCATCGGCCGGGTGCACGACCTGCTCGACGGTGCCGACCACTACGTCCAACACCTGGTCGGCGCCGTGCCGCACCGGCTGGACGGGATCAAGGTCGTGGTCGACTGCGCCAACGGTGCCGCCGCCGAGGTCGCCCCGGTCGCCTACCGGGAAGCCGGCGCGGAGGTCGTGGCGATCCACGCCGAGCCGAACGGGCTCAACATCAACGACGAGTGCGGCTCCAATCACATCGAGGCGCTGCGTGAGGCAGTGGTCCAGCACGGCGCCCACCTGGGCATCGCCCACGACGGTGACGCCGACCGGATCGTGGCGGTCAGCGCCGACGGCGACGAGGTCGACGGCGACCAGGTGATGGCGATCCTCGCGCTGGCCATGCGCGATGCCGGCACGCTGACCCAGGACACCCTGGTCGCGACGGTGATGAGCAACCTCGGCCTGCGACTGGCCATGTCCGCGCAGGGCATCCGGCTGATCGAGACCAAGGTCGGCGACCGGTACGTCCTGGAGGCCCTGCGCGCCTCCGGGCTGGCGCTCGGCGGGGAGCAGAGCGGCCACATCGTCATGCCCGCGCACGCCACCACCGGCGACGGGGTGCTCACCGGCCTGCACCTGATGGCCCGGATGGCCGCCACCGGCCAG
The DNA here is from genome assembly GCF_040648675.1 of Micromonospora sp. NPDC049101. NCBI lineage: Bacteria > Bacillati > Actinomycetota > Actinomycetes > Micromonosporales > Micromonosporaceae > Micromonospora > Micromonospora sp. NPDC049101. The sequence goes on from NZ_JBEZED010000035.1 coordinate 50,290, forward strand.
TCGCTCGCCGAGTTGGCCTCGGTGGTCACCAAGCTGCCCCAGGTGCTGATCAACGTGCCGGTCGGCGACCGGACCGTCGGCGCCGCCGCACCCGCTGTCCGTGCCGAGGTCGAGCGGGCCGAGGCGGAGCTGGGCGAGACCGGTCGGGTGCTGCTGCGCCCGTCGGGCACCGAGCCGCTGGTCCGGGTGATGGTCGAGGCCGCCACCGAGCAGACCGCCCGCGAGGTCGCCGAGCGCATCGCCGAGCTGGTCCGCACCGCGAGCCCCGCCTGACGCCCTGGGGTGTCACAGCCGTAGCCGGGCCGCCCGCTCGTACGTGTCGGCCGGGTCCTCGCCGTCGGTGAGGTCGAGATCCTCGACCACCCGGCCGTCGGCGAGCCGGACCAACCGGTCGCAGCGGGCGGCGATCGCCTGTTCGTGGGTGGCCAGCAGGATGGTCATGCCGTGCCGGTCGCGCAGGTCGAGCAGCAGGTCGAGGATCTGCCCGCCGGTGGTGGAGTCGAGGTTTCCGGTCGGCTCGTCGGCCAGCAGCAGCCCCGGCGCGCCCATCAGGGCGCGGGCGATGGCGACCCGCTGCTGCTGACCGCCGGAGAGCTGCGCCGGCACGGCCCGCTCCCGCCCGGCCAGGCCGACCGCGTCGAGCAGCTCCCGGGCTCGTGCCGCGTGGTCGGCTCGACCGCGTCGCGGCAACACCGGGGCGATCACGTTGTCCAGCACGGTCAACGCTGGCAGCAGGTGGTAGCGCTGGAAGACGAAACCCACCCGCTGCCGGTACCGGGCCAGCGCGGCCCGGCGCAGCGCCGTGATCTCCACGTCGTCGACAGTGACGGTGCCGCTGTCGGCCTGCTCGATGGCGCCGATCAGGTGCAGCAGTGTCGACTTGCCGGAGCCGCTGGGACCGGTGAGCGCCACCACCGACCCGGCCCTGATCTCCAGTGAGACGTCGTCGACCGCGGTCAGCCGCTCGGCGCCGCTGCGGAACTGCCGGTGCAGCCCGAGCGTCCGGACCATGCTGCCCGTCGTTGTCTCCATCGTCACTCCTCCGCCAGTAGCCGTGCGGTCGGGAGCCGGCGCAGCAACGCGGCCGGCACGAGCGCCGCGAGACAGGTGACCACCACCCCGCCGAGCGCCACCGAGGCGGCGACCAGGACCAGGTCGGTCGGCAGAGCGCCGACCAGCCAGGCGGCCCCGGCGAGCCCGATCCCCGCCCCGGCCACCGCCCCGAGCGCGCCGATCAGAAGCCCTTCGTAACCCACCAGGCGGCCCAGCGCCGCATCCGTCCACCCGATCGCGCGCAGCGTGGACAACTCCGCGGCGCGGTCCCGGACGTTCAGGTACAGCACGTCGGCGACGGCACCGGCACCCAGCAGGACGGTGACGACCGCGGCCAGGGTGTCCGCACCGCGCACGCTCAGCGAAACGGTGTCGCCGAGCAGGTTGCCGACGATCGCGCCCTGGAAGGCGTAGGCGGCGGCGGTGACCAGGGTCAACGCGGCCAGCCCGAGGCCCAGCGCGCCGGCCCCGAGCAGGGTGCGCCCCGGCGTGCGGACCAGGTTGACCAGGGCCATGCCGAACAGGCCGCGGGGTCGCCGTACCCACCGGGCCGGGGCGGCCAGGGGCCGCAGGGCGGCGGCCGGGTGGGCGCCCGCGGCCCGCAGCGCCGGCACCAGGCCCGCCACCAGCGCCAGCAGCAGAGCCACCGGTACGGCGAGCGCCGCCTGCCGCCAGCCGATCCCGATGTCCAGTGCGGCGGCCAGCGGGAACGCCAGCCCGAGGGCGGGCAGGCCGGCGGCCAGCCCCAGTGCGGCCACCTCGCCGAGGATCAGCGCCGCGATCCGGCGTGCCGACCAGCCCAGGCAGGAGAGCACCGCCAACTCGGGACGCCGGTCCCGGACGGCGGCGGAGACCGCGTTGCCGAGGAACAGCCCGCAGACCACAAGCACCAGCCCGAAGAGTACGAGGCTCTTGCGGTCGACCGCCTTGGTGATCACCGAGGCCACCCCGAGGGCGGACCACGGCTCGATCAGCCGCAGCTCGGGCCGGCCGAACGAGCCCGCGGACAGCTCGACGGTCTGCGGCGCGGGCGACGAGCCGAAGGTGAGATCGACGTCCAGCCCGGTCGTGTCGGCGATCCGCTCGGCGATGAGCCGGACCCGCTCGGCGGACCGTTCGGTGTAGCCGTCGACGTCGGCGACCCGGACCCGGATCGCGCTGATCGGCGCCGTCCGGGTGGGGGAGGCGCTGCCCTCCAGCAGCTTCGGCACCGCGGCCAGGCTGGTGAGCAGTTGTGGTGGTGAGGAGAGGTAACCGGCCGGGTTGCCGCTCGGCTCCAGCGGCCGCTCACCCAACGCCTGACGGCTGCGCTTGTCGGCGCCGTCGACGCGGGGCGGCTCGTACGTCTCCAACGGCACCCAGGACAGGTCGCTGAAGCCGCTCAGCTTGTCCGGATCGAAGATACCGACGGTCCGCCAATCCCGTACCTGAAGGACTGAGCCCGGCGGCTGCACGGGCAGCGCGGTCAGCGGGCGGAAGCCGTTGTCATCGGTCGACCACGGACGGCCGTTGAAGCTGTAGATGTTCTCGCCGACGTAGGCCGCGGGATCCGACGCCGGCCGCGGGACAGCACGGAGAGTGCTGTCAAAAAGTTGGTCGTACTCCGGGGCACCCGCTTGAACGATCGTCTGCAACTCACCCCGGCAGCAGGCGGTCGGGGAGATCCCCTCGGCGAGCAGGTCGCGATACCCGTCGGCCAACGCGTACTCGTCGGTCCCAGCCCCGACCCCGGTTGCGTCGTCCAGCGTCTGCTTCAGGTCGGGGATGCCCAGCCCGGCGGGCCGCGCCTGCGGCAGCCGGGTGAGGGCGGACCGCACGGTGACGTCGAGGTAGGGGCGGCTGGTGGTCAACACCGGGATGGACCGCTCGGGCGCATACGGCGGGCGGTGAGTGTCGGTGGCCGTGTCGTCGGCCCGGAGAGAGCGACCCTCGGTCACCGCCTCGTCGAGGCCGACGAGGCGCTGCTCCGCGTCGGGGTCGACGGCGGCCAGTAGGAACGGCACCGTCACCCGGTAGGTGGCCACCAGTCGGTCGGTGGCCACGCGTTTGGCGCGACCGGAAGACCAGCGGCTCTCCTCGAAGCGCCCGTCGGGCAACAGCCGGACGGTGTCGACGCTCCAGCTCTCCCGTTCGGAGACCCAGCCGTTCCCCGATTCCGGGGCCAGGTGTGGGTCGCAGATCGGCTGGCTCTGTCCGTTCGGAAGCACCTCCCGTGGGACATCCCCGCACGCCATGTCGTACGGGTACATCCGGCCGTCCGAGTACGGGATCGAGGAATCGTTCGGGGTGTACTTTCCCTCGGGGTGGAGCAGGGGGCGCTTGGTCACGTACACGTAGCGTGGGTGGCTCGGGGCGGTGGTGAGCCCGCGCTCGGCGGTGAAGGTGGGATCGAGTCGAATGACCTGCTGATCAAGGGAGCGGTCGACCGCGTCGGTCAGGTCGAACCGGACCGACACCGACGAGGTGGAGTAACCCAGCATGGCGATCGGCGCGGCCACGTCGACACCGCCGACCTGCTTCACCTGCTCGTACTGCGCGGGAGTGATGCCGCCGAACAGGCCGGAGAGGTAGTTCGGGCGGACCAGCCCACGCTCGGCCTCCAGCGGCGTGCGCGTCCCCGGCGGACGGACCAGGATGTCGTAGGCGGCCCGGGTGTTGCGCTCCAGCGCACCTGTGACTTTAAGGCGGGAGGTGGTGGTGGCACCGGTCAGGACGACGAAGCCGGTGGTCGCCACCAACACGCCCGCCAGCAGTGCCACCGACCGGCCCGCACGGCCGCGTAGCTGCGCCCAGATGAACCCGAGCATGTCGCGCCTCCCCGTGTGCTACCCCACACTCTGCGCGCTACATTGTCACAATTCAAGACCTGGCCCGTTGGTCAGTGGAATCGGAGGAGACAGTGGCCATCCAGCACGCGGTTCTGGCGCTGCTCGCACGCGGCCCGAGCTACGGCTACGAGCTGAAGGGCGCCTTCGAGGCCGCCACCGGTCCACAGTGGGGGCCGCTCAACATCGGCCACCTGTACCAGATCCTCGACCGGCTCTCCCGGGACAGCCTGGTGGTCGCCGAGCGGCAGGCCCAGCCGGTGAAGCCGGACCGGGTCGTCTACCAGATCACTGCCGCCGGTCGGGCCGAGCTCGCCCGCTGGCTCGACGAGCCGAGCCCGCGCAGTGGCGGTTTCCGGGACGACTTCTTCCTCAAGGTCACCGCCGCCGCCCGATCGGGCTCCGCGCAGACCGTCCGCACCGTGCTCAGCAACCAACGCGGGCACCTGCTGCGCGAACTGCGCAACCTCGACGGGTTGCGCCGCAAGGCCGGTGACCCGGTGGTCGGGCTGCTGCTCGCCGCGGCGAGCCGGCACGTCGAGGCCGACCTCGCCTTCGTCAACGACGCCGAGGCGGTGCTGCTGGCCGACGGTGGCGCGCTGCTCGCCACCCTGGCCGTCGCACCGTCGGAGATCGCGGCGTCCGTCGCCGACGTCGCGTCGCCCGCAGTGCCGGACGGCACCGGCCCGGCCCGTGCGGCCGGCTGACCGCGCCGGTCGGCACCGCGTCGGTCAGTGGCGCTCGCGCAGGCCGCGCAGCCGGCTGACCGCCTCGGTCAGCACCTCGGGGCGCTTGCAGAAGGCGAAGCGGACCAGTCGCCGGCCCGCCTCGACGTCGTCGTAGAAGACCTGCGTCGGCACGGCCACCACGCCGCAGCGCTCCGGCAGCGAGCGGCAGAACTCCACCCCGTCCCGGCCGCCGAGGGCGGTGATGTCGGCGGTGACGAAGTATGTCCCCTCCGAGTCGAGCACCTCGAACCCGGCGTCGGTGAGACCGCCGACGAGCTGGTCACGCCGCTGTTGCAGGCTGTCCCGGAAACCGGTGTAGTAGTCGTCCGGCAGGGCCAGCGCCACGGCGACCGCCGGTTGCAGCGGGGCCGCGTTGACGTAGGTGAGGAACTGCTTCACCCGCAGCGCCGCCGAGACCAGCGCCGCCGGGCCGCTCGCCCAGCCGATCTTCCAGCCCGTGCAGGAGAACGTCTTGCCCGCGGACGAGATGCGCAGCGTCCGCTCCCGCATCCCGGGCAGGGTGGCCAGCGGCACGTGCGGGTTCGCCGCGTCGGTGAAGACCAGGTGCTCGTACACCTCGTCGGTGACCGCGTAGGTGTCGTGCTCCTGGCACAGCTCGGCGACCAGCGCCAGCTCCGCCGGGGTGAAGACCTTGCCGGTCGGGTTGTGCGGTGAGTTGAGCAGCACCAGCCGGGTCCGTGGGCCGAACGCCGCGCGTAGTGCCGCCGGGTCGAAGGCGTACCGGCCGTCGGCCGTGGGGCGCAGGGTCACCGGCCGCCGGACCGCGCCGGCCAGTGCGATCGAGGCGGCGTACGAGTCGTAGTACGGCTCGAAGCAGACCACCTCGTCGCCCGGCTCGCACAGGGCGAGGATGCTCGCCGCGACCGCCTCCGTCGCGCCGGCGGTGATGACGATCTCGCCGTCCGGGTCGTACGACAGGTCGTGGAACCGCAGTTGGTGGGCCGCGACGGCCGCGCGCAGGGCGGGGATCCCCGGGCCGGGCGGGTACTGGTTCTGCCCGCCGCGCAGCGCCTCGACGGCGGCGGCGAGCATCTCCGGTGGGCCGTCGGTGTCGGGGAAGCCCTGGCCGAGGTTGACCGCGCCGGTCCGGGTGGCGAGGGCGGACATCTCGGCGAAGATCGTCGTGCCGAACGGCCGCATCCGGGCCACCAGCGGGTCGACATCGGTGCTCGTCACCTGCGCCAGCCTACGGCCACCACCCGCGCGAGGCCCAGCCCCGCCCTCCGAGGCTGGGCGTGATGGGAGCCGGGAAGCTCGTCCCGTTGTGACCCGCCGACGCCCCGATCGCTCAGATTCCGTGATTGATAACCCGACTTTCGAGCACCCATGATGAGTGAAGCTGGGTTAGGCTGCGGGCCATGTGTGGAATCGTGGGATACGCGGGCGCGCGCCCCGCACTGGGGATCGTGCTCGACGGGCTGCGGCGGTTGGAATACCGCGGCTACGACTCGGCGGGCGTCGCCATCGTCTGCGACGACCAGCTGCTGACCGAGAAGAAGGCCGGCAAGCTGGCCAACCTGGAGAAGCTGCTGTCCGAGCGGGCCGCCGACGACCCGACCTCCTGCGCGGCCAGCCCGATCGGCATCGGTGACGGCACCACCGGCATCGGGCACACCCGGTGGGCCACCCACGGCGGGCCGACCGACCGCAACGCCCACCCGCACGTCGCCGGCGACGGACGGGTCGCGGTGATCCACAACGGCATCATCGAAAACTTCGCCAAGCTCCGTGGCGAGCTGGAGGCCGAGGGCGTCCAGTTCACCAGCGACACCGACACCGAGTGCGCCGCGCACCTGCTCGCCGCCGCGCTGGCCGACCTGCGCGCCGCCGGTCAGCCGGACGGCCCGCAGTTGCTCGCCGCCGGCATGCGCGTGGTCTGCCAGCGACTGGAAGGCGCGTTCACCCTGCTCGCCGTCGACGCCTCCGTGCCCGGCGCGGTCGTCGGCGCCCGGCGCAACTCGCCACTCGTGGTCGGCCGGGGCGAGGGGGAAAACTACCTGGCCAGCGACGTGGCCGCGTTCATCGAGCACACCCGGGAAGCGGTGGAGCTGGGCCAGGACCAGATCGTCCTGATCACCGGCGACAGCATCGAGATCACCGACTTCGACGGCCAGCCCGCCGCCGGCAAGGACTTCCACATCGACTGGGACTCCTCGTCGGCCGAGAAGGGCGGCTACGACTGGTTCATGCTCAAGGAGATCGAGGAGCAGCCGCAGGCCATCGCCGACACGCTGCTCGGCCGGCTCACCGAGACCGGTGAGATCGCCCTGGACGAGGTCCGCCTCAGCGACCAGGATCTGCGCGACGTCGACAAGATCTTCATCGTGGCCTGCGGCACCGCGTACCACGCCGGCATGGTCGCCAAGTACGCCATCGAGCACTGGACGCGGATCCCCTGCGAGGTGGAGCTGGCCAGCGAGTTCCGCTACCGCGACCCGGTGCTCGACCGGTCCACGCTGATCGTGGTGATCTCGCAGTCCGGCGAGACGATGGACACCCTGATGGCGCTGCGCCACGCCAAGGAGCAGAAGGCCCGGGTGCTGGCGATCTGCAACACCAACGGCTCGACCATCCCCCGCGAGTCGGACGCCGTGCTCTACACCCACGGCGGGCCGGAGATCGCCGTCGCGTCGACCAAGGCGTTCCTCACCCAGGTCGTCGCCTGCTATCTGATCGGCCTGCACCTGGCCCAGGTGCGCGGGATCAAGTTCGCCGACGAGGTGGGCGCGGTCGTCGCGCAGTTGCAGGAGATCCCGGGCAAGCTGCGGGAGCTGCTCGACCGGATCGAGCCCGTCCGTGAGCTGGCCCGGGAGTTGAAGGCCGAGCCCACCGTGCTGTTCATCGGCCGGCACGTCGGCTACCCGGTGGCCCTGGAGGGTGCGCTGAAGCTCAAGGAGCTGGCGTACATGCACGCCGAGGGCTTCGCCGCCGGCGAGCTGAAGCACGGCCCGATCGCCCTGATCGACGAGGGCACTCCGGTGATCTGCGTGGTGCCCTCGCCGGTGGGCCGGGGCATGCTGCACGACAAGGTCGTCTCCAACATCCAGGAGGTCCGGGCGCGCGGCGCGCGGACCATCGTGATCGCGGAGGAGGGTGACGAGGCCGTCGTCCGGTACGCCGATCACCTGATCTACGTGCCGCGTACGCCGACCCTGCTGGCCCCGCTCGTCACCACGGTGCCGTTGCAGGTGCTCGCCGCCGAGATCGCCGCCGCCCGTGGGCACGACGTGGACCAGCCCCGCAACCTGGCCAAGTCGGTCACCGTCGAGTAGGCCCTCAGCCACCCGAAACGCCCTGGCCCAACACGACCCGGGCCATCCCGTCCAACGCGGGATTGCCCGGGTCCCAGTAACCGCTGTGCCCGCCGCGCCCGCTGGCGAAGACCCGACCACCGAACCCCGGATCCGACGGATCGTGACCGAACCACAGCTCGTGCGAGACCCGGTCGGGCCAGCCCAGCACGGCGGCCAGTTGGGCCGCGCTGAGCGGGGTGCGCAGGCCCAGCTCGCCCACCGGGCGGGCCTTGCGGATCACGTCGTCGGGGGCCTTGCTCGCCCAGACCTCCCCGGGTGGCACGCCCAACTCGGCGGCGTGCGACGCGCCGACCCCGGGCGAGCCGACGAAGAGCAGCGCGTCGGCGGCCAGCCCGTGCTCCCGGGCGGCCGTCCCGACCACCAGCGACCCGTAGCTGTGCCCGAGCACGGTCTGCCGGGCCGGCGACCCCTCGTGGCTGACCCGCAGCCCTTCCTGGAAGCGGTGCAGCGCCGGGCCGGCGTCGCGGGCCTGGCGTGCCGAGGCGGCCTCGGTCAAAAAATCCGGGGCGTCGTAGTCCAACCAGAGCACCGCCGCGCTGCGCTCACTTGGCGCGAGCGCGACGCACCGGTCCAGCACGCGCGCCGCCCTGCCCAACTGACCGGGAGCGTCGCCGAGACCGGCGGTCGTCCCCGGCACGTAGGTCAGCACCCGGTCGGCGTGGTCCGGGTCGCCGAGCGCCAGCACCACCCGGCCCTCACCGGCCGGATCCAACCCGAGCAGGAACGCCCGCGGCTCGCCCCCCGCCGTCAGTCGCCCGGCCAACGTGTCCAGACCGGCCAACCGCCCGGCCAGCCCGTGCAGGCGGACCGCCGCGAGCGGCCCCGGCGGCACCCGGGTCAGCAACCGTCGCCGCTCCGCCAGCAACTCCGCGCGCCAGACCCCGAGCCGCAACCGGTTGGCCTGGTCCCGGGCGGCCACCGGCACCCCGTCCAGCCGGCCGACAAGAGCACTCTCGTGCCCGATCAGCCACCGGCGCTGCGCCGGCGTCATTCCGGACCACCAGGCGCGGACCAGCGCCGGTGCGGCACCGGCCGCCGGCCGACCCGGTGGTGGCGGGGACGCCCAGCCGGAGGCGGCGGCCTGGGCCAGCTCGTCCAGTCGGTCGGCGGCGACCCGGTCTGCCGCCCCGGCCCCGTCGAGCGCGGCGCGCAGAGCGGCCGCGACCCGAGCCGCCGCCACGCCGGGCCGCTCGGTCGGCCGGGCCCGGGCGGGATCGACGTGCACCCCGCCCGACCGGTCCACCACCAGTCCGCCCGCGTCCGCCAGGGCGACCGCCTCGGCGAGCCGCGCCTTCGCGACCGTCAGTCGGCCGGCCAACTCGGCCAGCACCTGGTCGACCTCGATCAGTGCGGGCACGATCGAGGTCAGCTCGTCACGCAGACCGGCGAGCCGGGTGCCCGCCGCCGTGGCCGCCGCACCGGACCAACCGCCCCGCAGCCGCGTGCCGGCCCCACCCAGCTCGCCGACCCGTCGGTCGACCGGCCCGGTCAAGCCGGCCCACGCGGCACCGGCGGACCGCCAGCCACCCGGATCGGCAGCCCACAGTTGCCGGTAGCCGACGCTGCTCACCGGGGCAGCGCGGCGAACCGGTCGGCGGCCCGGTCGTCCACCGTCTCGTACGCCTCGGCCGCCGCCCGGACCCCACCGGAGGTCGCCGCGACCCGGGCACCCAGGCGGCAGAACCAGGCGTGCCCGGCCGCCTCCAGCCCGGCCAGAGCCGCGCCGGCTCGCCACTGCGGCGCGGCCACCAGCAGCCCGGGCACCCGCGCGAGGCCCAACGCCAGCCGGTGTGCCTCGTCGTCGAGCGTGCCGGCGACCGCCCGCAGCTCCTCCGGCCGGACGGCGAACAGCTCTTCGGTCATGACCACACCCCCGTGCACGATCGGTATCGACGCGCTGACGCTAGGCGGGCTCGGCGGCCCCGGCGATGCCCTGTGGACGGCGGGCGGCGGGCCGTACCCCGGCTTGTCCACAGGCGTTGCCCACCGCGAACCCGACGGCTAATCTGCGACCCCCGGCCGCCGGTAGGGTGGTGTGGTGATCGTCGCTGTCGGCATCGACGTGGTCCTGGTCGACCGGTTCGCCGGAGCCCTGGCCCGGACGCCGCTGCTCGCCGACCGACTCTTCACCACCGCCGAGCGGCACACCCGCTCCGGCAGCCCGCGCCCACCGGAGTCGCTCGCCGCGCGGTTCGCCGCCAAGGAGGCCGTGGCCAAGGCGCTCGGCGCTCCGGCCGGGCTGAGCTGGCACGACTGCGAGATCATGGCCGACCCGGACGGCCGTCCCTGGCTGGCCGTCGCCGGCACCGTGGCGGCGGCGGCCGAGGCGCGCGGGGTCAACCACTGGCACCTCTCGTTGTCGCACGACGGGGGGATCGCGTCGGCGATGGTGGTCGCGGAACGGTGACGTCGACCGGGCGGGCCAGTCGGGTCCACCCGCGAGCGGATGGGGACACGGTGGCATGAGATCGGTGTGGCGGGTGGCCGACGTACGGGCGGCCGAGGCGGGGCTGATGGGCACGCTGCCGGAGGGGACGCTGATGCAGCGGGCCGCCGCCGGGCTGGCCCGCAGGGCCGCGCTGCTGCTCACCGAGCGCGGCGGGGTCTACGGCGGTCGGGTGTTGCTGCTGGTCGGCTCGGGCGACAACGGCGGCGACGCGTTGTACGCCGGGGAGCGACTGGCCCGCCGGGGTGTCGAGGTGTCCGCGCTGCTCCTCACCCCCGGGCGTGCGCACGCGGCGGGGCTGGCCGCGCTGCGGGCCGCCGGTGGTCGACTTGTGGACCAGCCCGACGGCCCGGTCGACCTGGTTCTCGACGGCATCGTCGGCATCGGGGGCACCGGCGGGCTGCGGGCGGGTGCGGACGAGGTGGTCCAGCGGCTCGGTGAGCTGCGCGGGCGCGACGGCAACCGGGCCACGGTGCTGGCGGTGGACGTGCCGAGCGGTGTCGCGGTGGACACCGGGCACGTGCCGCTGGCCGCGTCCGGCCGGCCGGACGCGGTCCACGCCGACGTGACTGTGGCGTTCGGCGCGCTGAAGCCCGCCCTGGTGGTCGGGCCGGCCGCCGCCCTGGCCGGGCAGGTGGAGCTTGTCGACATCGGGTTGCGGCAGTGGCTGCGGGGCACCCCGGCGCTGCTGGTCACCGAGTGGTCCGACCTGGTCGACTGGTGGCCGAAGCTGGGCCCGGCGTCGGAGAAGTACACGCGGGGCGTGGTGGGGGTCGCGACCGGCTCGGCGACCTACCCGGGTGCGGCGGTGCTCTCCGTGGGCGGCGCCCTGGCCGGGCCGACCGGCCTGGTCCGCTACGCCGGCGGCGCCCGCGCCGAGGTGCTGCACCAGCACCCCTCGGTGATCGCCAGTGCGCGGGTCGCCGACGCGGGCCGGGCGCAGGCCTGGGTCTGCGGCTCCGGGCTGGGCACCGGCGCGGAGGCGGCGGCCGAGTTGCGCGCCGTGCTGGCCACCGCGGTCCCGGTGGTGCTCGACGCCGACGCGCTGACCCTGCTGGTGGACGGCTCGCTCGCCGACCGGCTGCGCGGTCGGGACGCGCCGATCGTGGTCACCCCGCACGATCGTGAGTTCACCCGGCTGTGCGGTGAGGAGCCCGGCGCCGACCGGGTCGGCGCCGCGCTGCGGCTGGCCGCCTGGATGAACGCGGTGGTGCTGCTCAAGGGTGACCGCACGGTGATCGGCACGCCGGACGGTCGGGCGTACGTCAACCCGACCGGCTCCCCGGCCCTGGCCACCGGGGGCACCGGCGACGTGCTGGCCGGGCTGCTCGGCTCGCTGCTGGCGGCCGGGGTGCCCGCCGATCGGGCCGCCGCCGCGGCCGCGTACCTGCACGGGCTCGCCGGCCGGGAGGCGGCCCGGGGTGGGCCGGTGACCGCGCCCGACGTGGTGACCGCCCTTCGCCCGGTTGTCGCCCGGCTGGGCTGATCGGGCCGTTCCGGTCGGGTCGGGGTCTGAGGGCGCGCGTCGCCGCCCCCGGTGATCACGGCGGAAAGTAGGCTGGGCGTATGTGGCAGGCCGAGGTACGCGTCGATCTTGACGCGATCCGCGAGAACGTGGGCAGACTCCGCTCCGGCACCACCGCCGAGCTGATGGCGGTGGTAAAGGCCGACGGGTACGGCCACGGCATGCTCCCGGCCGCTCGCGCGGCCCTCGACGCCGGCGCGGACTGGCTCGGTGTCTGCACCCTCGACGAGGCGCTCACCCTGCGCCGGGCCGGCGTGACCCAGCCGGTGCTGGCCTGGCTGCTCGCGCCCGGCCTGCCGCTGCACGAGGGGGTCAGCGCCGGGGTGGACCTGAGCGCGGCCAGCCTGTCGCAACTGGACGAGATGCTCCAGGCGAGCCGGCTCGCCGGGCGCCCCGTCCGCCTGCACCTGAAGATCGACACCGGGCTGTCCCGGGGCGGGGCGACAGTCGCCGACTGGCCGGCGCTGCTGGACGCCGCCGCGAAGGCGCAGGCCGACGGCCTGGTCGAGGTGGTCGGCGTGTGGAGCCACTTCGTGTACGCGGACCTGCCCGGCCACCCCACCATCGACCGTCAACTGGCCGTCTTCCACGAGGGGCTGGCCATGGTCGAGCGGGCGGGGCTGCGACCGCGCTGGCGGCACCTCGCCAACTCGGCGGCCACCCTGACCCGCCCGGACACCCACTTCGACCTGGTCCGCCCCGGTCTGGCCATCTACGGCCTCTCCCCGGTGGCCGGTGAGACGTACGGGCTGCGGCCGGCGATGACCGCCCGCGCCCGGGTGATGCTCACCAAGCGGGTGCCCGCCGGCACCGGGGTCTCCTACGGGCACACCTACACCACGGAATCCGACGCGAACCTGGCCGTGGTCCCGCTCGGATACGCCGACGGGGTTCCCCGGCACGCCTCCAACACCGGGCCGGTGCAGCTCGGCGGCGTACGGCGGACGATCTCGGGGCGGGTCTGCATGGACCAGTTCGTGCTCGACTGCGGCGACGACCCGGTGGCGGACGGCGACGTGGCGACCCTCTTCGGCAGCGGCGCCGACGGCGAGCCGACAGCCGACGACTGGGCCGAGGCGGTCGGCACGATCAACTACGAGATCGTGACCCGGTTCGGCAGCACGCGGGTGCCCCGGGTCTATGACGGCGAGCGGCCATGAGCTATCGCATTCCGCGTCCGCGGACCGCGGTGGGCCGGGTCGCGGGGATCGTCGGCGCCGCGGTGGGGGTGGCCGCGGCGGGCCTGGCGGCCGGGGTGGCGACCGAGCGCACCCTGGTCCGCCGGCTCAAGGCCGACCCGGCCGACCGCTACGCGCACGAGGCGTTCGGCGAGCAGCGGTACGACGAGGCGTTCCGCCTGGCGTTGCCGGACGGCACGGACATCCACGTCGAGGTGGTCGAGCCGACCCGGCCGGTGCCGGGGCACCCGACGGTGGTGCTGGTGCACGGCTTCTGCCTGGACATGGGCACGTTCCACTTCCAACGTCAGATGCTCGCCGCCCGTGGCGACCACCGGATCGTGGCGTACGACCAGCCGGGTCACGGTCGGTCCGGCCGGCTGGAGACCGGGGAGTACGACCTCGCGGTGCTCGGCCGGACGCTGCGCGAGGTGATCGACCGCACCGCCCCGGACGGGCCGTTGGTGCTTGTCGGCCACTCGATGGGCGGCATGACCATCATGGCGTTCGCCGAGTTGTTTCCCGAGCTGTTCGGTGACCGGGTGGTGGGCACCGTCCTGATGGCCACCTCGGGCGGGCTCGTCGCGGAGACCAAGCTGGTCGCGCCCGCGCTGCTCGGCCGGGTCGGCGGCCCGGTGCTCTACATGGTCAGCAACGCCACCCGCTACGGCGGGCCGGTGATCGACAAGGCCCGCAAGTCGACGTCGAACGTGGCCTGGCTGCTGACCCGCAAGTACGGCTTCGGCACCCGCAAGCCCAGCCCGGCGCTGGTGTCCTACGTGGAGACGATGAATTCTCGGACGTCGGCCGACACGGTGACCCGCTACCTGCGGACCCTGGCCACCCACTCGCGCTTCCCGGCTCTGGCGGCGTTGGCCGCGACGCCGGTGCTGGTGGTGGTCGGCGACAAGGACATGATCACCCCGGTGGTCCACTCCGAGGAGATCGTCCGGCGGCTGCCACACGCCGAGTTCGTCAAGATCAAGGACAGTGGTCACGTGGTGATGCTGGAGCACGCCGACGAGGTCAATGCCGCGCTCGCGCGGTTCCTGGAGTCACTGGGGAAGCCGGAGGAACGGTGAGTCACGTCGTCAAGCTGCCGACCGTCGAGGACACTCGGGAGTTCGGCCGACGCCTGGCCGGGCTGCTGCGGGCCGGCGACCTGGTGTTGTTGACCGGTCCGCTGGGCGCCGGCAAGACCGCGCTCACCCAGGGCGTCGGCGCCGGGCTCGGTGTCGTCGGCGACATCACCTCGCCGACCTTCGTGATCGCCCGGGTGCACCGCCCCGATCCGGCCCGGGGTGGCCGGGTCGCTCTGGTGCACGCCGACGCGTACCGGCTGGGTGACGCCACCGACCCGCGCGCCGAGATCGACGACCTGGACCTCGACGCCTCGGTGGACGACTCGGTGACGGTGGTCGAGTGGGGTGAGGGCCTGGTGGAGCAGTTGGTCGACGCGCACCTACGGGTCCGCATCGACCGCCGCGACGACGACACCCGGATCGTCGAGCTGGACCCGATCGGTGGCGACTGGGCCCGGCGGCTCGCCGACCTGGGCTAGCCCGGCGGCTGTCGTACCCGATGCCTAGAGTGCGGGGGACCGACCCGCGCTGTGAGAGGTTCCTGATGCCCGACGACGCCCCCGCCCTTGACCTGTTGGCCCTGCTGCCGGAGCAGTGGCGTGCCGCGCTCGCCCCCCACCTGGACGCCGCCCGCACCACCGCGCTCGGCGAGTTCGTCGCCCGGGAATACGCGACGCAGACCGTCTTCCCGCCCCTGGAGGACCTGTTCTCGGCCTACCGGCTGTGCCCGCCGCGGAGCACCCGGGTGCTGATCCTCGGTCAGGACCCTTACCACCGGGCCGGGCAGGCACACGGGTTGAGCTTCAGCGTCCGCGACGGTGTGTCGGTGCCGCCGTCGTTGCGCAACGTCTTCAAGGAGTTGGGCGAGGACGTCGGCGTTCCCAAGCCGCGCAGCGGCAACCTCGACGGTTGGGCCGCGCAGGGCGTGCTGCTGCTCAACGCGGTGCTGACCGTGCGCCAGGCCACCCCGGGCTCGCACGCCAACGCCGGCTGGGAGGAGTTCACCGACGCGACAATCCGGGCACTTGACGCGTCCGCGGATCGGGTGGTCTTCCTGCTCTGGGGTGGCTACGCCCGCAAGAAGGCGGCCCTGGTCACCAACCCGCAGCACGTGGTGCTGGAGGCCGGCCACCCCAGCCCGATGAACCCGCGCGGCTTCCTCGGCAGCCGCCCGTTCAGCGCCGCCAACAAGGCACTCGCCGACGCCGGCCTGCCCACCATCGACTGGGAGCGCACCGCCGGCTGACCTCCGCCGCTCAGCTTCCGCTGGCCTGCTGCCGGGCCCGGTAACGGCGCAACAGTTCGGCGGCGCGCGGCTCGGTCAGCTCCAGCTCGACAAGCGGCACGACCTGGTAACTCCGCTCACCGTGGCGCACCTCGCCGGCTCAGTAGCTCGTCCAGGCCAAGCGCGTCGATCCGCTCGACGATCGGCCGGGCGGCCAGGTCGTCGATCCGAGCGTCCAGGTGTGCGTCCAGCGGCTCAACCCCAACGACCAACTGCACGTCCATGGCGGCAAGTAACCGCTCCAACACCGGGATGGTCGGCGCTCGCTCGCCACGTTCGATCCTGGCCACCGCGGCCTGGCTGACCTCGGCCAGCGCGGCCAACTGGCGCTGGCTCAGGTCGCGCAGGTGTCGTTGGTGCCGCACGGCGGCGCCGAGAAGGGTGACAAGGCGAGTGGATGACATCCCAGCATGGTGGGCCAGGCGTGAGATGTCCGCGATCCCATTGCGGCAGATCGGGGACTTGCGCCCCAGTCGCACCGCGAACGCCCGGTGTGTGAGCCGGCGGCGGACGGCGGCGGCACACCGGCCAGCGTCACCTGCTGCCCGAGCGGGTCCCGGCCGGGAAGACCTATGGCGATGAGCGCGATGCCTCTGAGTCATCTTGATGACCCACCGGCATCACGCTCAATTGGAAGCTGCGGCGCCACCGCTCACCGTTGGTTCGCCGCCCGGACCGGCGACGTCATGTCCGGGGCGGGGCGGGGCGGGGCGTGACCGGGGCGCAGGGCGGGGCGGCTAGGCTGGCTTACCGTGCTCGTACTCGTGGTGGACAGCTCGACCCCTGCGGTGACCGCGGCGTTGGTGGAGGTCTCGGCGGACGCTGTGGTGTCCCGGGCGCACCGGTGCACGGTCGATGCCCGCGCGCACGGCGAACTGCTCGCCCCTCAGGTGGACGCGGTTCTCGCCGACGCCGACGCGCGCCCACGTGACCTGAACGCCATCGTCGCCGGGCTGGGCCCGGGTCCGTTCACCGGGCTACGGGTCGGCCTGGTCACGGCCGCGACGATGGGTCAGGTGCTCGGCATCCCCACGTACGGCGTCTGCTCGCTGGACGGGATCGGCTACCCGGCGGCGTCCGGTGAGCCGGTGTTGGCCGCCAGCGACGCCCGGCGCAAGGAGCTGTACTGGGCCGTCTACGACGGTGCCGGCCAGCGGATCGTCGGCCCCGAGGTGTCGACGCCGGCGGTGGCCGCCGCGCGCGCCCGGGAGTTGGGCGCGACGATCGCGGTCGGCGACGGCGCGCACCGGTACGCCGAGACCCTGGACCTGCCGGTCCGGGTCGAGCCGCGGTACCCGGACGCCACGGTGCTGGCGCTGCTGGCCGCCGAGCGGATTCGGGCCGGCGCGCCCGGCGAGCGACTCACCCCGCTCTACCTGCGCCGTCCGGACGCCGTGGCGGCGACCGGCCGCAAGCCGGTCCTGCCATGACCGGGGTACGACTCGAACCGTTCCGCTGGTGGCACATCGACGACGTGCTGCCGATCGAGGCCGACCTCTTCGGCGCCGAGCAGTGGTCGCCGGCCATGTTCTGGAACGAGCTGGCCAACGGACACCACTACCGGGTCGCCGTCGACGCGGACGGCTCGGTGCTCGGTTACGCCGGGCTCGCCGGTGTTCCGCCGGGCGAGGTGTGGGTGCAGAACATCGCCGTCCGCCGGGACGTGCAGCGGCGCGGCGTGGGCCGCGTCCTGCTGGAGGAACTGCTCGCCGAGGCGGCCCGGCGCGACGCCCGCAGCACCCTGTTGGAGGTCGCCGTGGACAACGCCGCGGCCCAGCGGCTCTACGCGACGTACGGGTTCGAGCCGGTCGGGGTGCGGCGCGGCTACTACCAACCGAGCAACACCGACGCGCTGGTCATGCGGCGCGACGCCGAGCCGACCGGGGACGGACCACACGACCATGGCTGACGAACCGCTGATCCTGGGTATCGAGACCTCCTGCGACGAGACCGGTGTCGGCATCGTGCGGGGGCACACCCTGCTGGCCGACGCGCTCGCGTCCAGCGTCGAGGAGCACGCCCGCTTCGGGGGCGTGGTGCCCGAGGTGGCCAGCCGGGCACACCTGGAGGCCATCGTGCCGACCATGGACCGGGCCCTGACCGAGGCCGGCATCACCCTGGCCGACATCGACGCCATCGCGGTCACCTCCGGGCCCGGGCTGGCCGGCGCGCTGCTGGTCGGCGTCGCCGCCGCGAAGGGGTACGCGCTCGCCGCCGAGAAGCCCGTGTACGGCGTGAACCACCTCGCCGCCCACGTCGCGGTGGACACCCTCGAACACGGCCCGCTGCCCGAACCCGCCATCGCCCTGCTGGTGTCCGGCGGGCACTCGTCCCTCCTGCTCGTCGACGACCTGGCCCGGGGAGTCACCCCGCTGGGCGCCACCATCGACGACGCGGCCGGCGAGGCGTTCGACAAGGTCGCCCGACTGCTGGGGCTGCCGTTCCCGGGCGGGCCGCCGATCGACCGGGAGGCCCGCGCCGGCGACGCCGCCTCGATCGCCTTCCCGCGCGGGCTGACCGCCGCGAAGGACCTCGCCGCCCACCGGTACGACTTTTCGTTCTCCGGGCTGAAGACGGCGGTGGCCCGGTGGGTCGAGGCGCGTCAGCGGGCCGGCGAGCCGGTGCCGGTGGCCGACGTGGCCGCGTCCTTCCAGGAGGCGGTCTGTGACGTGCTGACCAGCAAGGCGCTCGCCGCCTGCCGGGCGCAGGGCATCGACACCCTGGTGATCGGCGGGGGAGTGGCGGCGAATTCGCGGCTGCGGGCGATGGCCGAGCAACGGGCCGAGAAGTACGGCATCCGGGTGCGGGTGCCCCGGCCGAAGCTGTGCACCGACAACGGGGCGATGGTGGCGGCGCTCGGGTCACACCTGGTCGCCGCCGGGGTCGCGCCCAGCCGGCTGGATCTGCCGGCCGATTCGGCACTGCCGCTGACCACGGTCAGCGTGTGACGGGAGCGGCGGACATGATCGTGCGGATGTGGGAGGCACGCGCCGAGGCGTACGGCGTCGCCGACCTGATCACCTGGGTGTGCGACACCGCCCTGCCCGAGTTGGAGCACGACCCACTGCACGTCTCCAGCGAGGTCTTCTCCTCCACGGATCATCGCGTGGTGGTCATCTCCAAGTGGCGCAGCAACCCGCGTCCGCTGCCCGATCCGCCCGCCCTGCTGGTGGCCCGCGCCCCGCACTCCTGGGACTTCACCCAGGTCGACCGCTGACGCGAGCCACCAACGAGGGACGGTCAGCTGCGGCGCAGCATCCGGTACGTGGCGATTCCGCCGGTGCCCAGCGCGGCGAGGAAGACCAGCCAGACGACGGTGCTGCTGACCCCGACCTGTGGGCCGGAGTTCGCGGCGGCGGCGGCCAACAATCCGTCCTCGCCGGGGGCGGGCAGCGCGGCCGGCGGCAGTTCCGGCCAGCGGACCAGCCCGGTGCTCTCCAGCATCTGCATGTGGTGCTGGACGAACGTGTTGGCGTCCTCGCAGAGCTTGCGGACGGTGGCGTCCCGGGTGCTGGCGCGGACCGCGCCGATCACCGGGAAGATCTTGCCGTGGGCGACCCGGAGCCGGGTGACGAAGATCTGGTCGAACCGGGCGCCGGAGGCCTTCTGCATCTCGGCCAGCCAGCCCTTCTGCTCGGCCGTCGGCTCGCTGGGGATGCTCGCGCCCAACTTGTTCGCCGCGTCCACGGTGAGCTGGTCGAGCCGCTGGTGCTCGCTGGCGATGCCCGCGCCGATCTCCCGGACCTTGGCCGACTGTCCCTTCTCGGCGGCCATCTGGCCGGCTGGCATCTCCCACAGCCCGGCCAACCGGACCCCGTTGAGCAGCGTCATGTCGGCGGCGTTGAGCTGCTGACCGCCGGCCGGTGCGGCGACGGCCACGCCGGGCAGGACACCGACCGCCGCGATGATCGCGATGAGCAGCAGCGCCGCTCGATGGGTCCGGTTGCCCAGTCGGTGGTGGGCGGATCTGCGCGGTGCCATGTCTGTGGGGCCTCCTCGGTCCGGACCGAAACGCGTCTGGACCGGGCAGTCACACCCTGCCGACTGCCCGTCCGCCCACTGGTACGGACCGATCGCGCGATCAGTTCATCTCAAGGGCGACGCCGATCAGCGGGAAACGGGTCGCGCCGATCAGCGGGTGACGGCGAGGAAGCCGCCGAGCAGCAGCAGAGTGAGCGCGGCGGCGGCGAAGAGCATCAGCAGCTCCCGACGCCCGTGCTCGACGGGGTCGGCACTGCCGGCCGGGGCGGGCAGGGGTGGCAGGTCGCGGGTCAGCGCGGCCAGGTCGCCGAGGGTGCGGGCGGTCCACACCGCACCGGCCCGATCGGAGAACTCGTCGAGGGTCAGCCGGCCCGCCGCGGTGTGCCGGTGCAGCTCGGCGACCACCCGGTTGCGGTCGTCGTCGGAAGCGCGCAGCTCGACATCCACGCCGGACAGCGTACGCGGATCAGCCCACATCGAGGGGGTCGGCGAGGAGCCGTTCGAAGGCCAACTCGGCGGCCCCGAGCAGGGGTGCGTCCTCGCCCAACTTCGGCGTACGCAGCCGGACGTGCTCCAGGCAGGCGGCGAGCGCGTTGGAGTTGAGCCGGCTGCGGACCTGGGCCGCCGAGGCGAGGTAGAGGTGGCGCATGGTGCCGCCGAAGATGACCATTTCCGGGTTGAAGACGTTCACCAGGTTGGCCAATCCGAAGCCGAGCCAGTCACCGGCCTGGCGGACCGCGGTCTGGGCGCGGGCGTCGCCCCGGTCGGCGGCGTCGAAGACGGCCAGCAGCGCGTCGGGACCTCGGGCGTCGGCGCGTCCGGCGGCGCGGAGCAGGCCGTGCTCGCCGATCTCGGTCTCCCAGCAGCCCCGGGAACCACACTGGCAGGGTCGCCCGTCGACGACCACCTTCATGTGGCCGACCTCGCCACCGTACCCACCGTGCCCGGTCAGTCGACGCCCGCCGGCGATGATGCCGGCACCCACGCCGACGTCGCCGTACAGATAGATGACGTTGTCGCAGCCGGCCGCCACACCCCGTGCGTGCTCGGCGAACGCGGCGACGTCCGCCACGTTGCCCACCGTGACCGGCACCCCGATGCCCAGTTCGGCGGCGAGGGTCGCGCCGATCGGCTCGTCCACCCAGCCGGTGGTGGGGCCGAGCCGCACCAGGCCGTCGTCGCGGCGGACGATGCCGCAGACCGCGACGCCGGCGCCGACACAGATCGCGTCGTGCGGCACCGTCTGCTGCATCTCCTTGAGCGCGCCGGCCAGCAGCGGCGCGGCCTCTGCGGCCTGTAGGCCGCGCGGTCGGTCCAGGTCGCGGCGGTCCAGGACCG
Organism: Micromonospora sp. NPDC049101; assembly: GCF_040648675.1. Classification (NCBI taxonomy): domain Bacteria; kingdom Bacillati; phylum Actinomycetota; class Actinomycetes; order Micromonosporales; family Micromonosporaceae; genus Micromonospora; species Micromonospora sp. NPDC049101. The sequence goes on from NZ_JBEZED010000035.1 coordinate 71,066, forward strand.
CGCCACCCAGCCCGATCCGGGCCGCGCGCAACCGGTCCACCTCGACGGAGTACGCGTACGCGTAGACCCGGGCCGACTCGGGCCGGACGACCAGTGACGGTCGGCCGGCCCGGCCGGTCTCCTTCGGTGCACCCTCGCTGACCAGACCCACCGCGGACAGGTCGGCGGTGAGCGCGCCGATGGTGCTGCGGTTGAGGCCCAGCGTGGTGGTCAGTTCGGCGCGTGTCGTCGCCCCGTGGACGTGCACGTGCCTCAGCAGGGCCCCGAGGTTCTGCCGTCGGACGTGATCCTGGCTCGGTCCTGGGCGCATCCTGGTGCTACCTCCCGCGCGGCTAGCGGGTGCCGGTGGCTGCCGCGCGGCGGCGGGAGAGTGCGTCGACGCTGGCGGCGAGCAGCAGCACAATGCCAGTTACCACGTACTTGACTCCCGCGCTGTAACCCATCAGGCCCATTCCGTTTTCGATGACCGCGACCACCGCGCCGCCGAGGACGGCGTCGAGGACGCGGCCCTTGCCGCCGAAGAGGCTGGTGCCGCCGATCACCGCCGCGCCGACCGCGTAGAGCAGTACGTTACTGCCACCGGTGTTCGGGTCGACCGAGTTGGCCCGGCTGGCCGCCACGATGCCACCGATGGCGGCCATGGACGAGCAGATCACGAAGACGGAGATCCGGATCCGGTCGACGCCGATGCCGGCGCGGCGGGCCGCTTCCCGGTTGCCACCCACGGCGTAGATGTGCCGGCCGTAGCTGGTGCGTTGGAGCACGAAGGTCCAGATGACCAGCAGCACCGCGATGATCGGCACCACGATCGGCACGCCCTTGAGCGAGACGATGAGGACGTTGCGGCTGCGCTCCAGGTTGAGCACGTACACCGCGGTGCCGAGGATGACGGCGAGCCCGCCGATCCGCAGCGCCACCACCGCGATCGGGTCGGTGATCAGACCGCGGGCCGACCGGTTGCGGTGGCGCAGCAGTTGCACCGCCGCGTAGCCGACGACGGCGACAGCGGTCAGCGCCCAGCCCAGGACGGGGGCGAGGTTGCGGTTGGCGATGGCGACCAGCACCTCGTCACGGACGGAGATGTTGGTGCCCTCCTGCACGAGCAGCAACACGACGCCCTGGAAGGCGAGGAAGCCGGCGAGAGTGACCACGAAGGACGGAATGCCGATCTTCGCGACCAGCAACCCGAGCGTGGTGCCGATGACCACACCGGTGACGATCGCGGCGAGCACGGCGACCCACCAGGGATAGCCGAGCACGGTGACCACATTGGCCAGCACCGCCGCGCAGACACCGCTGGCGAAGCCGGCGGAGAGGTCGATCTCGCCGAGCAGCAGCACGAAGACCAGGCCCATCGCGATCAGCGTGACCGCCGCGCCCTGGGTGAAGAGGTTGGCGAAGTTACCGGCCGACAGGAACGACGACGGCCGCATGATCGCGAAGACCGTGCAGAGCACGATCAGGCCGAGTACGGCCGGGAGCGCGCCGACGTCGCCGCCGCGTACCCGGCTGAAGTAGTTGCGGACGTGGCCCCCGACGGTCGGCGCCGGTGTGACGGCCGCGGGGCCGTCCTTCCGCACGGCGGTGGTGGTCATCGGGCGCCTCCTGAGATCGAGTCGGCCGGCTGCGGGCCGTCGCCGTTGCTGCCCGGGTCGGTGGCGAGGCCGAGCCCGCCGGAGCGCCCGGCGGTGATCAGCTCGACCACCTGGGCATGCGTGATGTCGGTGGTCTTCACCTGGGCGACCATCTGGCCGAGGTACAGCGCGGCGATCCGGTCGGAGACGGCGAAGACGTCGTTCATGTTGTGCGAGATGAGCACCACGGCCAGGCCGTTGTCGGCGAGGCGGCGGACCAGTTCGAGAACCTGGGCGGTCTGTGCCACGCCGAGCGCCGCGGTCGGCTCGTCCAGGATGACGAGCTTGCTGTTCCACAGCACCGCCTTGGCGATGGCCACGGTCTGGCGCTGACCGCCGGAGAGGCTGGACACGTGCTGACGCAGCGAGGTGACGGTGCGGATGGAGAGCCCGGCCAGCGTCTCGGCGGCGAGCTGTTCCATGCTCGGCTCGTCCAGGACGATGCCGCTGTGCTTCTCCCGGCCGAGGAACATGTTCTGCACGATGTCCAGGTTGTCGCAGAGCGCGAGGTCCTGGTAGACGACCTCGATGCCGAGCGTGGCGGCGTCCCGGGGGCTGCCGATGTGCACCGGTTCACCGTTGAACAGGATCTCGCCGGCGTCGGTGGGGTGGATGCCGCTGATGCACTTCACCAGGGTCGACTTGCCGGCGCCGTTGTCGCCGACCAGTGCGGTCACTTCGCCCGGGTGGACGCTCAGGGCGACGTCGCGGAGCACCTGGACGGGACCGAAGCTCTTGTCGATCCCGCGGAGTTCCAGCAAAGGGGTCGCGGACACGGGGGTCTCCTTCTCAAGGGAGGGTCGGGGCCCGTCCGGCGGGCGCCGCCCGGCACGGGAGGGTGCTCCCGTGCCGGGCGGCGATTGTCGTCCCGGCGGGTACTGCGACGTCCGTCAGCTGATGCCGGCTTCGGTGCAGAACTTGGCGTACGCCGCGGTGCAGACCTGCTCCTTGGTCGCGTAGCCGTCGGCGACGACGTCCTTGACGTTGTCCTTGTAGATGGCCTTCGGGGTGAGCAGCACCGAGGGGACGTCCCGGCCACCCTCCGGGTCCTTCACCGTCTGGCCGGTGTCCTTCTTCTCGCCCTTGGCCAGGGTGATGGCCAGCTCGGAGGCCGCCTTGGCCTCTTCCCGGACGGCCTTGTAGACGGTCATGCACTGGTCACCGGCGAGGATGTTCTGCAGACCCTCGACGCTGGCGTCCTGCCCGGTCACCGGCACCTTGCCGTTGAGCTTGTTCTTCTTGAGGATCGAGATGGCGGCGTTGCCGAGAGTGTCGTTGGCGGCCAGCACGCCGTCGATCTTGCCCTTGGCCGCGGTGAGCTGCTGCTCGAAGATGGTCGCGGCGGTGGGGCCGTCCCAGCCCGGCACGGCGTCGTCCGGGCCCTTGGTGTATTCCTTGGCGTCGAACTTCGGCTTGAGCACCGAGTCGTAGCCGGACTTGAACAGGGTGGCGTTGTTGTCGGTGGGGGAGCCGTTGAGGTACGCCACGACCGGGTTCTTGGCGCCCTTCTCGGTCAGGCACTTCGCCAGACCCTCGCCCTGGAGCTTGCCGACGGTCTCGTTGTCGAAGCTGACGTAGTACTGGGCGGAGCCGCCGAGGGTGAGCCGGTCGTAGTCGATGGTGGCGACGCCCTGCGACTTGGCCTTGTCGAGCACGGCCTTGCCGGTGCCGGAGTCCAGGTTGACGATCATCAGGGCGGTGACGCCGCTGGTGATCATCTGTTCGGCGATCGTCTGGAAGGCGGTCTTGTCGTTCTGGGCGTTCTGGATGTCGTATTGGACGCCGGCAGTCTTGAACGCCTCTTCCAGGAAGCGGCGGTCGGCCGTCTCCCAGCGGGGGGAGGACTTGCTGTCCGGAAGGATCACGCCGATCTTGGGAGTCTTGGTCGAGCCGGCCTTGTCGCCGCCGGAGTCGTCGCTGCAGGCGGTCAACCCGCCGGTTGTCAGCAGGCCCACGGCGGCGATGGTGAGGATCCCCTTACGCATGTGCAGGGTCCTTTCGGGGGTGGGGGAGGTGTTGTTTTTGTTGTGTCCGGCAACGTATTGCGCGTCACACCGGCTCCACAAGACCGCTCCGGTGCCTAGTTTGTTGGCAGCGATAACAATTCAGCAACGCGACTGTTACTCCGTGGGTATCCCACGGCGTAGTCGACGTAACGAAGGGTGTCAGCGGGTCTGCAACGGCGCGGTGCGGGCGTCGGTCAGCGCCACCAGAGCCGTCGCGGCCAGTTCGAGTTGCAGACCGCGCCGACCAGCCGAGACGTAGATCGTCGGAAGATCCAGCGCGGATTCGTCAAGCACTGTGGGCAGTCGCCTGCGCTGCCCGAGCGGGCTGATCCCCCCGCGTACGTAGCCGGTGGCCCGCTCGGCGACCGCCCGGTCGGCCAGCGCCGCCCGCTTGCCGCCGACCGCCGCCGCGAGCGCCTTGAGATCCAGCTCGCCGGTGACCGGCACGACCGCCACGGTGAGCGCGCCGTCGACCTCGGTCACCAACGACTTGAAGACGCGCTCCGGTGCCACGCCGAGCGCCACCGCCACCAGCGCGCCGTAGTTCGGGGCGTCCGGCGACACCCGGTAGGGGTGCGTGCGGTGCGCGACTCCGTGCCTGACCAACAGTGCCGTCGCCGGGGTGCCCTGTCCTGCCACACCCGCGACGCTAGTCGACCGGCCGACCGATCAGCACTGTCGGTGCGCCGGCGACCCGGGTGAGCACCAGGCTCGCCGCCGCGTCGCCGGCCAGCCGCAAATCCCGGCGCAGCTGCTCCGGGGTGAGCGCGGAACCCCGCTTGAGGATCTCCACCCGGCCCACCCGGCGCTCGCGCAGCAGCGTCCGCAGTCGCTTGAGCGAGAACGGCAGCACGTCGGTGATCTCCAGGCAGCGCGCGTACGGGGTGCGGGTCGGCTGGTCCGCGTAGAGGTAGGCGATGCTCGGGTCACCCAGGTTGGCGTCCAGTTGGGCGGCCAGTTCGGCGACGAGGTGCGCGCGGATGACCGCCGCGTCCGGGTCGTACAGGTAGCGCCGGGGCGGCCCGACCGGCGCCTCGTCGGCACCCGAGCCGGTGAGCTGGTGGCGGCGGGTCTCGGCGCCCTCCTGGCGGTAGAGCGTGGCGCGGCGGGGCACCTCCGCCAACTCCCCGCACCAGAGCGCGGCCTCGACCAGGTCGCCGTCCACACCGACCCACTCCGCCTCCGCACCCGCCGGGATGAGCGCGTGGTCCAGGCCCGGTGCCACCTTCACCACCGTGCGCGGCACCCGCTCGGCCAGCCCGGTGACGAAGTCCCACGGCGGCGAGAAGGCGCGCGGGTCGAAGATTCGTCGCCCGGTGCCGCTGCTGCGGCGGGCCGGGTCGCAGAAGACCCCGTCGACCCGGGAGACGTCGAACGCGGTGGCATCCCCGCACTCGACGGTGAACAGCTCGGCCAGCCCGGCCGCCGTGGCGTTGGCGGCGGCCATCGCCGCGGTCACCGGGTCGGCCTCCACCCCGTACACCCGGATGCCGGCACGGGCGGCGGCCAGCGCGTCCGCGCCGAGGCCGCACCCGAGGTCGGCCAGGGTGCGCACGCCGGCCGCGGACAGCCGGACGGCTCGACGGTCGGCGACCACCCGGCGGGTGGCCTGCTCCAGGCCGGGGCGGGTGAGGAACATCCCGGCGGCGACCGGGCCGAACTTGCCGGCCGCCCGGTGCCGCAGCTCGGCCTGGGTGAGCGCCGCCGCGGCCAGCGTCGGCGGCACCCCGGCCGCGCGCAGCGCCGACGCCGCGACCAGCGGATCACCGCCGGCCAGACCGGCCGCCGTCGCGAGCGCGGCCGACCCCTCGGGGGTACGCAGCGCCGCCAGCTGATCGAGATCCACCCGGTCATTGTCCGGGTGGACCCGGAAATCCGGGCTGGCGGGGCGCGACTCGCTGGCACTCTCCTTGACGGAGTGCTAGCCACGGAATAACCTGCGATTAGCACTCTCACCCTGAGGGTGCCAGCTTCCGGGTCTCGCGACCCGGGTGCGCACGCCAGGCGGACCGGCACCCGCGACGACGGTCCCGCCCGGTGGCATGAGGCAGATTGACGCTGGTTGGCCCCGCCGGCCAGCAACGAAACCAGTACCCCAGGAGGGTATGCCCGTGACTACCGCGACCAAGGTTGCGATCAAGCCGCTCGAGGACCGCATCGTGGTCCAGGCGAACGAGGCTGAGACCACCACGGCGTCGGGCATCGTGATCCCCGACACCGCCAAGGAGAAGCCGCAGGAGGGCACCGTCCTCGCTGTGGGCCCGGGGCGCGTCGACGACAACGGCAACCGGGTTCCGGTTGACGTGCAGGTCGGCGACACCGTCCTTTACTCGAAGTACGGCGGCACCGAGGTCAAGTACGCCGGCGAGGAGTACCTGGTGCTCTCCGCCCGCGACGTCCTCGCGGTCATCGAGAAGTAAGCAACCGATCAGTTCCATTGCCCCGGTCCGGCTCGCCGGGCCGGGGCAGTGGCGCTTCGAAGGGACATTAATGGCGAAGATCCTGAGCTTCTCGGACGACGCCCGACACCTGCTGGAGCACGGTGTCAACGCCCTCGCGGACGCGGTCAAGGTCACCCTCGGCCCGCGCGGGCGCAACGTCGTCCTGGACAAGAAATTCGGTGCGCCGACGATCACCAACGATGGTGTGACCATCGCCAAGGAGATCGAGCTCACCAACCCGTACGAGAACCTTGGCGCGCAGCTGGTCAAGGAGGTGGCGACCAAGACCAACGACGTCGCCGGTGACGGCACCACCACCGCGACCGTGCTGGCCCAGGCCATGGTTCGCGAGGGCCTGCGCAACGTGACCGCCGGGACCAACCCGGCCGGCCTCAAGCGGGGCATCGACGCGGCGGCCACCAAGGTCTCCGAGGCGCTGCTCGGCCGTGCCGCGGAGGTCACCAGCAAGGAGTCGATCGCGAACGTGGCGACGATCTCCGCGCAGGACGCCACGATCGGTGATCTCATCGCCGAGGCGATGGAGCGGGTCGGCCGCGACGGTGTCATCACCGTCGAGGAAGGCTCCATGCTCACCACCGAGCTGGACGTGACCGAGGGTCTCCAGTTCGACAAGGGCTTCATCTCGCCGAACTTCGTCACCGACCTGGAGGGTCAGGAGTCCGTCCTCGAGGACGCGTACATCCTGGTCACCACCCAGAAGATCTCGGCGATCGAGGAGCTGCTGCCGCTGCTGGAGAAGGTCCTGCAGAACAGCAAGCCGCTGCTGATCATCGCCGAGGACGTGGACGGCCAGGCGCTCTCCACCCTGGTGGTCAACTCGCTGCGCAAGACCCTCAAGGTGTGCGCGGTCAAGGCCCCGGGCTTCGGTGACCGGCGCAAGGCGATGCTCCAGGACATCGCGATCTCCACGGGCGCCGAGCTTGTCGCCCCGGAGCTGGGCTACAAGATCGACCAGGTTGGCCTGGAGGTGCTCGGCACCGCTCGGCGCATCGTGGTCGACAAGGAGAACACCACGATCGTCGACGGTGGCGGCCAGAAGGCAGACGTCGCCGACCGGGTCTCCCAGATCCGCAAGGAGATCGAGGCCTCCGACTCCGACTGGGACCGGGAGAAGCTGGCCGAGCGGCTGGCGAAGCTCTCCGGTGGCATCGCCGTCATCAAGGCTGGCGCGGCCACCGAGGTCGAGATGAAGGAGCGCAAGCACCGCATCGAGGACGCCATCGCGGCGACCAAGGCCGCGGTCGAGGAGGGCACCGTCCCCGGCGGCGGCGCCGCCCTGGTGCAGATCCGCTCGGTGCTCGACGACGACCTGGGCTTCACCGGTGACGAGAAGGTCGGTGTCTCGGTCGTGCGCAAGGCGCTCGTCGAGCCGCTGCGCTGGATCGCCCAGAACGCCGGTCACGACGGTTACGTCGTGACGCAGAAGGTCGCCGACCTCGACTGGGGCAACGGCCTCGACGCCGCCAAGGGCGAGTACGTCGACCTGGTCAAGGCCGGCATCATCGACCCGGTGAAGGTGACCCGCAACGCGGTCACCAACGCCGCCTCGATCGCCGGCCTGCTGCTCACCACGGAGAGCCTCGTGGTGGAGAAGCCGGAGCAGGCCGAGCCGGCCGCCGCCGGTGGCGGCCACGGTCACGGGCACGGCCACCAGCACGGCCCGGGCTTCTGATCCGGTAGTTGAACCGGGGCACACCGCCGTACGGCGATGTGCCCCGGTTCGCTCGTTGAGCCGGTAGGTCATTACCGAACGCTGACGTTGTTGGCGACCGGGCAAGATGATCGCGCACACTGGGCCGATGAGCACCACGTCGCGGCGGTACGCCGCGCTGGCCGGGGTCACCGCCGCCGCCGTCGCGATCGGAATCGCCGAACCGGTGGCCGTGTTGACCGGCCCGCGGTCGGCGCCCCTGGTCGCGGTCGGCGGGGTGGTCGTCGACGCCGTCCCCGAGTCGCTGAAACAGTTCGCCATCGACCTCTTCGGCACTGCCGACAAGATCGCACTGCTGGTCGGCACGGGCCTGCTGCTCGGAGCGTTCGCCGCCCTCTTCGGTGTGCTGGCCGTCCGCCGACTGGCACTGGGCCTCGCCGGCATCGCCGCGTTCGGTGTCATCGGCGTGGCCGCCGCCCTGACCCGCTCCGGTGCCGACGCGGCTGACGCGCTGCCGTCACTTGTCGGTGCCGGCCTCGGCGCCCTGGTGCTCTGGCTGTTCATCGCCGGCCCGTTCGAGCTGGACCCCTGGCCCTGGTCACCACCCACACCGATCGTGCCGCCGGCCGGGTCGGTGCCGCCTGGTGGGTCGGTGTCGCCCGCTGCGCCGGTACCGGTGGCTCCGGGCGGGCGGTCCGCGGCGGCGAACGAGCCGGAGGGGGCTACGGGGGTCGACCCGGAGTCGCGGCGACGCTTCCTCACCGGCAGCGGAGTGCTGCTCGGCACCGCCGTGGTGGCCGGTCTCGGTGGGCGCTGGCTGGCCGGCCGGCGCGGGGTGTCCGCCGCCCGCGACGCGATCCGCCTGCCCGCGCCGGTCGCCCCCGCACCGGCCCTACCGGCGGGCGCGGACCTCTCGTTGACGCAGCTCGCGCCGTACGTCACCCCGAACTTCGGTTTCTACCGGATCGACACCGCGCTTGTGGTGCCCCAGGTCGACCCGGACACCTGGCGGCTGCGGATCCACGGGCGGGTCGGCACCGAGCGCACCTACAGCTACGCGGATCTGCTGGCTCGGCCGCTGGTCGAGCGGTACGTCACGCTTGCCTGCGTCTCCAACGAGGTGGGCGGGGACCTGATCGGAAACGCCCGCTGGCTCGGCGTACCCCTTCGGGAGCTGCTGGACGAGGTCGAGCCGGACGCCGATGCCGACCAGGTCGTCGGCCGGTCGGTCGACGGCTGGACCTGCGGCACCCCCACCGCCGCCTTGCGCGACGGGCGGGACGCGCTGTTGGCGGTCGGCATGAACGGCGAGCCACTGCCGGTCGAGCACGGCTTCCCGGTCCGGATGGTCGTGCCCGGCCTCTACGGGTACGTCTCGGCCTGCAAATGGGTGACCGAGCTGGAGCTGACCCGTTTCGCCGACTTCGACGCGTACTGGGTGCCGCGCGGCTGGTCCGCCCAGGGCCCGATCAAGACCCAGTCGCGGATCGACACACCCCGGGGGCGTAACCGGCTGACCACCGGCCCGGTCACGGTCGCCGGTGTGGCCTGGGCGCAGCATCGGGGCATCAGCCGAGTCGAGGTACGCGTCGACGGCGGCCCCTGGCAGCAGGCAGCGCTGGCCCCGGCCGTGTCGGTGGACACCTGGGTGCAGTGGTCCTGGCGCTGGGACGCCACGCCGGGCGAGCACCGACTCCAGGTTCGCGCGACGGACGCGACAGGCGAAACCCAGACCGAGCGTACGCAGGACGTCGCCCCGGACGGCGCCACCGGCTGGCACACGGTCACCGTCACCGTCCGCTGAGCGGGGGTCGTTCCTCGCGCGCCGGAGTACGCCGACTGCCGTACCCCCGATGACGTCACCGGGCGGACGCGGACCGGACGGTACCGGGACAGGGTGAAGCCATGACTGTTACCGCACGGACGTTCACCATCGCCGGCCTCGTCGTCGGCGCCGCGGGCATCGGCGTGCTGTGGGCCGCCGGGGTTGAGTTTCCCGTCGCCGTACCGCCCGGGATGATCATCCTGTTGGCTGGCGCCCTCTTCGTCGCGTTCGCACCGTGGCGCTGGTCGCCCGCGGTGGGCGCGCTACTGGGTCTGTTCGTGGCCGTCGGGTTCGCGATCAGCCCGACCGGGGTGGACAACCTGCTCGGGCGGCACGGTGCCGACGTGGCGACCGGACAGTCGATCCAACTGATCGGGGTGCTGACCGCGCTGGTCGCCGGGGCGCTCGCCACCAACACCGCCCGTCGGATGCCGCAGAGTCAGCCATCCCGGCGGCCGGGGGTCACTCGCTGAGGTCGCCGGCGAGCCGATCCATCAGCGGGCGTCGGCGCGGGTCGCCCTGCTGCGGCCGCGACGCCACCAACCCGAAACCAACCGCCTGCACCCTCGCCGGAGGCGAGATCTTGGACAGTTTCCGTTTCGCGAGAACGGAAACTGTCCAAGATCTCGGAGCATCCGGTTCTTGGGCGGGGTGGTTACGTGCACTGCGCAGCGCGTCGCAGCCCGTCACACCGGTCAGACCCGGGTACGCCGCTGGCCGGCACCCCGAGTTGTGGGGTGCCGGCCAGCGGTCGGTGTCCTGCGGTGGTGCTGTGCTGTGGTGGGTCAGCTGTTCCAGTGCTGGCCGACCAGGTCGGTGGCCTGCTGCTCCCACTGGGCGTAGGCGTCGGGGTAGGCGGAGACCTGCACGGTCTGTGCGGCCTGGGTCAGGGGCATGTCCTGCCAGCCGTCGACCTGCTTGAGGCCCTTGAGGAACGCGGTGGTGGAGTAGGCGGGGTCGGTGATCTGCTCCGGGGTACCCCAACCCGAGCTCGGGCGCTGCTGGAACAGGCCCAGCGAGTCGTGGTCGTTCATGTCGCCCAGGTGGCCCAGGTTCTCCAACTTCGACTCCTGCAGGCTCGTCGCGATCGAGATGACCGCGGCCCGCTCGGGCAGGCCCGCCTTCTTCGT
>NZ_JBEZED010000036.1:0-11679 GCF_040648675.1 Micromonospora sp. NPDC049101
CCTGCCGATGCCCGAACGTCACCACACCCGGCCTCGCCACCAGCACCTCCACCACAACCAAGATCAGTTGCACTGAAGCCTAGAAACCACCCCGAGGTGGATGGCAATAACTTCATGATCAACCGAGGTCAACGGGCCCGGTCGGTAGGGTGGGCCGGTGGAAGCGTTTGGGGTATTGGCTGAGCGGGTTGTCGAGGCTCTGCTGGAGTCGCGGCCGGGGGTTGCCACCTCGGCGGGGGATCACCGGTTCGACGACCGGCTGCCGGATCTCTCCGCCGACGCGCTCACGGCCGATCGGGCGATGCTCTCCGACGCGGCCAACGCGCTGTCCGAACTGGATCCGGACTCGCTCGACGTCGACGAGCAGGTCGACCACGCGCTGCTCACCTCATTCGTGGATCGGGAGCTGTTCGAGCTGACCGAGATCCGGTCGCACGAGTGGGATCCGTTGCGCCACAACCCCGGCCCACTGCTGCATCCGCTGCTCGCCCGCCCGTACGCCCCGGCGGAGGTGCGGCTGACCCAACTGGCCGGCCGGCTCGCCGCCGTACCTGACGCTCTCGCCACCGCCCGTGCGACGCTGCGGGACATGCCGCGGATCCACGCGGAGACGGCGGTCGGGCAGTTCACCGGCACGGCGGCGCTGATCCGCGACGAGCTGCCGGCGCTGCTCGCCCAGGCGCCGAGCCAGCTTGACCGGGTCGAGCCGGCGGCGACCGCGGCGATCGCCGCGCTTGAGGAGTTCGTCGCCTGGCTGCGGGCCGGCCTGGCCGCCGACACCGGCCCCGGCCGTGACCCGCGACTGGGCCGACGTCGCTGGGAGGCCCGCCTCTGGCACACCCTGGACACCGAGCTGGGCGCCGCCGAGATCCAGCGCCGCGCCTGGGCCAACCTGGACCGGGTCACCGCCGAGATCCGCGAGGCGGCCGTCGAGCTGGTCGGCGGTCGGGCCGACGACGCGGCGGTACGCCAGGCGCTGGACCTGCTCGCCGCCGAGCACCCGGACGACGCGACCATCGTCGAGCTGGCCGGCGTGACCCTGGACGACGCCACCGACTTCGTCCGCGCCCACGACCTGGTCACGCTCGTCGACGACACGTGCGTGATCCAGGAGATGCCGGAGTTCGCGCGTGGTGTGGCGGTGGCCTACTGCGACTCGCCCGGCCCGCTGGAGACCGCGGACGTGCCCACCTTCTACTGCATCGCGCCTACCCCGTCGGACTGGCCGGCGCACCGGGTCGAGTCGTTCTACCGCGAGTACAACGACCACATGATCAAGAATCTGACCGTGCACGAGGCGATGCCGGGGCACTTCCTCCAGCTCGCGCACGCCCGCCGCTACGTCGGCGGCACCCGGGTCCGGGCACTGGCCGAGTCCGGCCCGTTCATCGAGGGCTGGGCGGTGTACGCGGAGGAGCTGATGGTGGGGCTCGGTTTCGGCGGCCTGCCGGTGCGGTTGCAGCAGCTCAAGATGCAACTGCGGATGACCATCAACGCGCTGCTCGACCAGCTGGTGCACGCCGAGGACCTGTCCGAGGCCGAGGCGATGGCGTTGATGACCGGGCGCGGTTTCCAGGAGGAGGGCGAGGCCGCCGGCAAGTGGCGCCGTTCGTTGCTCACCTCCACCCAGCTCTCCACCTACTTCGTCGGCTACAGCGAGGTCGCCGAGATCGCCACCGCCCGCCCGGACGGCGTGTCGGTCCGCGACTGGCACGACGCCATGCTCGCCCACGACTGCCCGCCCCCGCGCCACCTGAGAACCCTCCTGGCGATCTAGACCCGCCGCGCAGCGCGCGGGTCAGCGCCGCCGGGCGGTCACCGACGCGTCGATCAGCCAGCGCGAGATGGAGTACGCGGACGGCAGTTCCGCCGGCAGCGCGTCCAGGCCGAACCACCGAGCCTGGGTCAGTTCCTCGCCGTCGACCACCGGCTCGGCGTGCGGGTCCGCGGCACGGGCGGTGAACCCGGCGAGCAGCACACCGGGGCCGGAGATCGCCCACGGCTGACTGCCGAAGTAGGCCAGGTCGTCCACGGACAGCCGGACCTCCTCGCCAACCTCCCGGTGCACCGCCGCCTCCAGTGTCTCGCCAGCCTCGACGAAGCCAGCCACCAGTGCCCACAGCCCGGTCGGCCCGTTCGCGTGCCGGACCAGCAGCAGCTCGTCTGCGTGACCGACCGGGCCCGGCCGGGTGATCGCCACCAGCACCGCGGCGGAGAGCTGCATCGGCACGTACAGGTCGCAGTCGGGGCATCGTCGGGCGGTCTCGCCGGGCAGGTCGGTCAGCTCGGCACGGCAGGCACCGCACCACCGGTGGGTACGCCGCCACGTCAGTACCGCCAACGCCCGGCCGGCGAGCGTGGCGTGTGGCTCTGGCACCTCGGCGGCGAGCGAGGCCCAGCCGCGCGCCCGGCCGGGCAGACCGTCGGCGGTGGACAGGTCGGTGGCCCACGCGGGTGTGCCGTCGAGGGTGCCCAGCGGCACCCAGTCGGTGTCGGCGGGCAGGTCGACCACCCGCAGCGGTCGACCGTCGGTGCCGGTCAGCAGCTTCGTCCCGGTCACCGGCAGGGCCAGGTCACCGGGGGCCGGCGGCCGGCTCCGGTCGGCCGACGGCCGAAACCCGTCGCGCGGTGCGCTGGACGTGGTTCCGCTGGCGGGTGCGGTGGCCGCCGGCCCGTCGTGCGGTGCGCTGGATGAGGGTGCGGTGGCTGCCGGCCCGTCGTGCGGTGCCGCGGACGTGGCAGCGCCGCGCCCTGGCGTGGGCCCAGCCGTCCGGTCGGTCACGAGCCGGCGGGGCGACGGTCCACGACACCGGCGCCGGTGGGCGGGTCGAACGCGCCCGTGTCGACGGTCGCGGAGTAACGGCTCAGCGCCAGGTCCATCGGCTTGCCGTCGACCGGCCCGACGAAGCTGCCGAGCACACCCTCGGTGGTCACGCAGGCGGTGAAGTCGCCGGACGAGCTCTGCACCTCGACGCAGGCGGCGTGGTGCCCGGCGACTGTGGTGTCGCTCTGCCTGATGACCGCCTGCGGGTCGAGCGCGGCGGCGGTCAGCAGCCCGACCACCACCGGCGGGGTGACGAGGCCCTGGCGGTTGGCCTCGCCGAAGAGTGTCACCGTGGGTTTGCTGCCCGGGGTGGGCGGGGCGAGCACCGTGCACTCGGGGCGGGCGCCGGTGGTCGTACACCTGGTGATGGCCTCCGGGGTGACGGTGAGTCGCCCGCCCGGGTAGGTGTACGCGGACCTGGCCGGGTCCTGCGCCTGCACGATGGCGGCGCGCTGGCCGCCCGGGAGTTGGTAGTCGGCTGAGTAGGTCAACTCCAGCGCCCGGTCGAGCCGGGCGGCGAGGTCGTTGACGAGTTCCGAGCGACCCATGGCGACACCGGCGTCCTCGAATGTCTGACAGCCGGTGACCGTGAGCGACGCGATGACCGACACGGCGAGCATGCGGAGAGTGGTCGAGGCGGCGGGCATGGCGACCAGCCTGGTGGATCTGGTCCGCGCAGCGCAAACCCGTTGCCGGTTGACGCCCGGAAATCCGGGAATGTCCGTCAACGCGGGGCGACTCGGGTGCGCGGGCGACGCCGTGCCCGTTCGCGCGGCCCGATACGCTGCGTTCAACACCTGCCTCAGCCGCACCGTCGCGGCCCACCCACGGACCGGATCACAACAACGAGGAGCGACTTAGTGGCAACCATCGAGGGAATCGTCGCCCGGGAGATTCTCGACTCGCGGGGCAACCCCACGGTCGAGGTCGAGGTCGGCCTGGACGACGGCACGGTCGCCCGCGCCGCCGTGCCCTCCGGCGCCTCCACCGGCGCCTTCGAGGCGATCGAGCTGCGCGACGGTGACGCCGACCGCTACCAGGGCAAGGGCGTGGAGAAGGCGGTCTCCAACGTCGAGGACAAGATCGTCGACCAGATCATCGGGTACGAGGCCAGCGAGCAGCGGCTGATCGACCAGAAGATGCTCGACATCGACGGCACCGACAGCAAGTCGGAGCTGGGCGCGAACGCCATCCTCGGGGTCTCCCTGGCGGTGGCGAAGGCCGCTGCCGGCAGCGCCGAGCTGAGCCTCTTCCGTTACCTGGGGGGCCCGAACGCCCACCTCCTGCCGGTGCCGATGATGAACATCCTCAACGGTGGCGCGCACGCCGACTCGAACGTCGACATCCAGGAGTTCATGGTCGCGCCGATCGGTGCGCCCACCTTCCGGGAGGCGCTGCGCTCGGGCGCCGAGGTCTACCACGCGCTGAAGTCGGTGCTGAAGAAGAAGGGCCTGTCGACCGGGCTCGGCGACGAGGGTGGCTTCGCGCCGAACCTGCCGACCAACGCGGCAGCCCTGGACCTGATCGCCGAGGCGGTCGAGAAGGCCGGTTACCGGCTCGGCACCGACATCGTGTTCGCGCTCGACGTGGCGGCCACGGAGTTCTTCGACAACGGCACCTACACGTTCGAGGGTGCCGCGAAGTCCGCCGAGGAGATGAGCAACTACTACACCAAGCTGGCCGGTGACTACCCGATCGTGTCGATCGAGGACCCGCTGGCGGAGGACGACTGGAGTGGTTGGCAGACGCTGACCGCCTCGATCGGCGACCGGGTGCAGATCGTCGGTGACGACCTGTTCGTGACCAACCCGCAGCGCATCGCCCGGGGCATCGCGGAGAAGTCGGCGAACGCGGTCCTGGTCAAGGTCAACCAGATCGGTTCGCTGACCGAGACCCTGGACGCGGTGGACCTGGCCCACCGGGCCGGTTTCAAGTGCATGATGAGCCACCGCTCCGGCGAGACCGAGGACACCACCATCGCCGACCTGGCGGTGGCCACCGGCTGCGGTCAGATCAAGACCGGCGCTCCGGCCCGCTCGGACCGCGTCGCGAAGTACAACCAGTTGCTCCGGATCGAGGAGGAGCTGGCCGACGCGGCGCGCTACGCCGGCGCCGGCGCGTTCCCGCGCTACCGTTCGGCCTGAGCACGGGAAGCCTCGGGGGAGGGGTGTGACGATGCAGCAGCGCCGCACACCGGGTGGTCAGCGTCCCACCCGCCGGCCGGGTCAGTCCGGCCGGCCGGGTGGTGGCCGGGCCACGCGGGGATCGGTCCGCGAGGCCGGCGTACGCGCCGAGCCGCGCGGCACCGCTGGTCGGGCTCCGGGCGCGTCCCGGGGCGCCGACGGCGTGCGCTCCGCGAATCGTCCGGCCGCCGCTCGGCGTACCGCCGCCGGTGGTTCCGTCAAGCGGCTCGCCGCACCCCACCCCCGTCGCTTCACCGGTCGGGCCACCGTGCTCTTCGCGGTCCTGATCGCGCTCGCGCTGGCCTACACGTACCCGGTCCGGGTCTACCTGGACCAGCAGGCCGACATCGAGCGGATGGAGGCGGCCCAGGAGGCGCAGGAGGCGGAGATCGCCAAGCTCGCCGCCGAGGCCGCCAACTGGAACGACGAGGAGTACATCAAGACGCAGGCCCGGGAGCGGTTCTTCATGGGCTCCCCGGGCGAGAAGATGATGGTGGTGCTGCACGACGCGGAGGGTGCCGCCCGGGACGCCGGGAAGTCGGCCGGAGCGGCCGCCCCGACCGGGCCGGTGACCTGGTATGACACGCTCTGGTCGAGCGTGCGGGCGGCGGACAGCCAGCAACCGGGTAAGTGATCCACCGACCAGCGCACCAGGAGAGATGGGCACCGTGACTGTCGTACCACCGTCGAAGCCGGCGGCGGATTCCGTACCTCCGCCGCAGCGCGAGCCGGCCACCGAGGCCGACCTGGCCGCGGTGGCCGCGCAGCTCGGCCGCACGCCCCGGGGCACCCGGGCGGTGGCCCACCGGTGCCCGTGCGGGCTCCCGGACGTGGTGGAGACGACTCCCCGTCTCTCCGACGGCACGCCGTTCCCGACGCTCTACTACCTGACCTGTCCCCGGGCCACGGCGGCGTGCAGCCGGCTGGAGTCGGCGGGGCTGATGAAGGAGATGGCGGACCGGCTGACGACGGATCCCGAGTTGGCCGCCCACTACCGTGCCGCGCACGAGGACTACCTCGCCCGCCGCGAGGCCATCGGCGAGGTGTCGGAGATCGCCGGTATCTCGGCCGGCGGGATGCCGGGCCGGGTGAAGTGCCTGCACGTGCACCTGGGGCACGCGCTGGGTGCCGGCCCCGGCGTCAACCCGTTCGGTGACGAGACGTTGGAGCTGGTCGAGCCCTGGTGGGCGGCCGGTCCGTGCGTGGACGTCCCGGCGGGCGAATGAGCGCGCCGGCCGGGTCCTCGGCACCCGAGAGTCAGATCGTGGTGCGGCGGGCCCGCACCGGGGACGTGCGGGGCATCCGGCGGCTCGTCGACACCTACACCAACGACCGGCGGCTGCTGAGCAAGGCGACGGTCACCCTCTACGAGCAGGTGCAGGAGTTCCGGGTGGCGGTCCACCCCTCCGACGGCACGGTGGTGGGCTGCGGCGCGCTGCACGTCATGTGGGAGGACCTGGCCGAGATCCGCACGGTCGCGGTGGATCCGGTCTGTCGGGGCCGGCGCATCGGGCACCGGCTGGTCGGCGAGTTGATCGACGCGGCCCGGGAGTTGGGGGTGGCCCGAATCTTCGTGCTCACCTTCGAGACGCAGTTCTTCGGCGCGTTCGGTTTTCAGGAGATCGACGGCGCACCGGTGCCGCAACCGGTGTACGAGCAGCTGCTGCGCTCGTACGACGAGGGTGTCGCGGAGTTCCTGGACCTGGAGCGGGTCAAGCCGAACACGCTGGGCAACACCCGGATGCTGCTGCGCCTGTAGGTCAGGCCTTGCGGGGGTGCGCGGCGAAGAACTCCCACATCAGGTCGGTGGCCGACAGCCCCGCGGAGGAGGCGGCGAGCGACCCGATCGTCGCCCCCGGCCAACTGTGGCCCATCTCGGGCAGGGTGTAGACGCTGACCTCGCTGCCGTTCGCGCAGCTCGCCACCGTGTGCGTCACGCCCGGCACCCCGGACGCCTTCGGGCTCGGCCGGCAGGAGAGCCGCTGCTGCCAGGTCTTGATGCCGGTCTGGAACGTCGAGGCGTACTGGTCCTGGCCGCCGATGAAGGTGATCACGGAGACCGGGCTCTTCGGCACGTAACTCTCGGCCGTGGTCAGTTTTCCGCTGTACCCACCGCTGACCACCCCGATCGCGGCGAACGTGCCGGTGCTCTCCACCGCCGCCCGGAAGCTCATGTCGCCGCCGTTCGAGATGCCGGTGAGGAAGACCCGGTTCGGGTCCGCGTGCCAGGTCCGCACCAGGTGGTCGGTGAGGGCGGTGAGGAAGCCGACGTCGTCCGCGCTGCCGCAGCAGACCAGCGCGTTGAAGCCGCCGTTCACCCCGTCGGGGTAGGCCACCAGCACGTTGTCCTTGTCGGCCTTCGCGTCCAGGCCGGCCAGCTCCTGGATGCCGGTGGCGCTGCCGGGATAGAAGTGCAGCGCGATGACCAGCGCGGGCGATCGGCTCGGGTCGTACCCGGATGGTGCGTGCAGCAGGTAGGTGCGGTCCTGGCCGTTGTGGCTCAGGGTGAGGTCGTGGTCGCCTGCGGTCAGGGGTTCGCTGGACGCGGAGGGCGGGGCCGGCGCGGGCCGCCCCCGCTCACCGCAAGCCGCAACCATGACAATGAGGCAGAGCCCCGTTAACACCGCCATCATTCGCCGCACTTCGGCCACCCCCCGTAGACCTGCGGTCCACTCTGGAGGCGGCCCGCTCACGGATCAACCCTTTCGGCCCTGGGCGAAGGGAGGCAGGCTGTCCCTCATGCTTCGTCTCCAGCTCGGGCCGGCCGACCTCTGCCGGGTGCGGTTCGCCGACCGGCTGCACCCGGTCGGCACCGCACTGCTGGCTGGCCAGTGGCTGCGGGACCCGACGGTCGCGGCGATGGCACCGATGTTGGCCGAGCGGGCGGCGGCGGTGGAGGGCACGGGCGACGCGCAGGCTGCCACCGCGACGCTGCGGCACCTGCTGCCCGCCCGGGGGCGGCTGCCGGACTTCGTCACCCCACTGTCCGGCCTGGAGTCGGTCGAGGCCGGCCTGGACGCGATCCGGGCCACCCCCGCGGAGCGGATCCGCGTCGAGACCATCGAGGCGTACGCGCAGGTGGCCAGCTCCCCGCTGCGGCGGCGGTTCGCGGCTGCCGATCCGGAGGTGTTGGACCTGTTCGGCGGGGCCGTCCGCACCTGGTTCGAGGCGGTCCTGGCACCGCTCTGGCCGGATCTGACGTCCGCGTACCGCCAGCAGGTGACCTGTGCCAGCCAGCGGCTGGCGCAGCATGGCCTGGACGGCCTCCTCGCGGGGTTGCACCCGGCGATCCGGTGGCGGGAGCCGGTGCTGGAGGTGCGGACGTGGTGGAGTGGGGAGCTGCCCGGCACCGGCCACGGGCTGATCCTGCTGCCCTCCCCGCTGGCCGGACCCCGCCCCCGGGTGCTGGTTCAGCCCGGTCACCCGATCCTGCTCGTCTATCCGACGGTGCTGCCCGCGCTCGGGGCCACCACCGAGGGCGATTCCCTCGGTCGGCTGCTCGGCGCCACCCGGGCGCTGGTGCTGCGCCGGCTGGCGAACGAGGGCGGGATGACCACCACCGTGCTGTCGCGCGCCGTCGGGATCAGTCTCTCCTCGGCCTCGGAGCACGCCACCGCGCTGCGGTCGGCCGGGCTGGTGGCCAGCGAGCGGGAGGGCGGGGCGGTTCGGCATCACCTGACCGCGCTCGGCGCGGAGTTGTCGAGCGGCTCGTCCGGCGGCTCGGCCATCCGGCAAGCGGCGGGGCGCCCGCCCGTCCTGCCGTAAGGTTGCTGCCGTGACGACGCGTGTGGCGGCCATCGACTGCGGGACCAACTCGATCCGACTGCTTGTCGCCGACCTGCCCGAGGAGTCCACCGGGTCGCCGGCGCCGCTTGTCGACCTGACCCGGCGGATGGAGATCGTCCGGCTCGGCCAGGGTGTGGACCGCACCGGCCGGTTGGCGCCGGAGGCGATCGAACGGACCCGGGTGGCGCTGTCGTCGTACGCGGCGGACATCGAGAAGCTGGGCGCACAGCGGGTTCGCATGTGTGCCACCTCGGCCTCCCGGGACGCCGCCAACGCCGACGACTTCACCGAGATGGTGCGGAGCACCCTCGGCGTCGCACCCGAGGTCGTCACCGGCGACGAGGAGGCCCGGCTGTCGTTCACCGGCGCGGTGCGCGGCCTGCCGGCCGACGCGAAGGAGCCGTTCCTGGTCGTCGACATCGGTGGCGGCTCGACCGAGTTCGTGGTCGGTGACCGGGCCGACGGCGTGCGCGCGGCGATCTCCGTGGACATCGGTTGTGTCCGGATGACCGAGCGGCACCTGCCCGGCGACCCGCCGACGTCCGAGCAGGTCGCGGCGGCGCAGGCCGACATCGCGGCGGCGGTGGACCGGGCGCTCGCCGTGGTGCCCGGCCGCGAGGCGGCCACCCTGGTCGGCCTCGCCGGGTCGGTCACCACCGTGGTCGCCATCGCCCAGGGCCTGCGGGAGTACGACCCGGAGCGCATCCACCACGCCCGGGTGTCGTACGAGGCGGTCGCCCGGGTGACCGCGGATCTGCTGGGCCAGACCCGTGCGCAGCGGCTGGCGATTCCGGTGATGCACCCGGGCCGGGCCGACGTGATCGGCGCGGGCGCCCTCGTGCTCCGCGTGATCATGGAGCGGGCCGGGATGCCGTCGGTGGTCGCCTCCGAGCACGACATCCTCGACGGCATCGCCTGGAGTCTCCAGCCAGCCACCTGATCAACTCGTCCTCGTTGAAGTCGCGGTGTCCGGGTCGCCGGGACGCCCCGGCTTCCTGAAAGCCGAGTCGATCACGCCCGCTCGCGCCCGGCGTGTCGGGGCGAGATCATTGACGGTACTTCGCATTGCACAGTAGTGTGCATTGCGTGGACACCACACAGTTGCTGAAGGGCGTGCTCGACATGGCCGTCCTGGCCGTGCTCCGGGAGGAGGACGGTTACGGTTACGACATCCTGCGCCGGTTGCGTGAGGCCGGCCTGGAAGAGGTCGGAGACGCCTCGGTCTACGGGACGCTGCGCCGCCTCTTCGCCGCCGGCCTGCTCACCACCTACGTGGTGCCGAGCGAATCCGGGCCGCACCGCAAGTACTACTCACTCAACGCCGCGGGGCGTGACCAGTTGACCCGCTCCGGCAAGCTCTGGCGCTCGTTCGCCACCACAATGGACACTCTGCTCGACGATCGGGGGTTGGCGGCATGACCGTCACGGAGCAGGAGATCACCGACTACGTGGCGCGGGTCCGGGCCGCTCTCGCCGACCTGCCGCCCACGCAACGCGACGAGCTGACCGAGGATCTTGCTGACCACCTCACCGAGGTCGCCGCCGAGGCCGAGGGCACCCTCGTCGAGCGGCTGGGCGAGCCCGAGACGTACGCGGCCGAGCTGCGCGCCGCGGCCGGTGCCGCACCGGGCGGCGGTGGGCGCAACCTCGACCAGCGGGTCGCCGCCGCGCTGGTCCGGGCCCGCGGCCGGCTGAGCGCGATCGACACCCGGCTCGGTCCACCCCTGGGGTACGCGCACGCCAGCGACTTCCTCCGCCTGCTGCGCCCCGGCTGGTGGGTGCTGCGCGGCTACCTGGCGGCGATGCTGGTCAGCGTGGTCAGCAGCGGCGGCGGCATTGGTCTGCTGCCCCGCTTCGGTGGCGAGCTGCTGGCTGGCCTGTTCATGCTGGTCGGCTTCGTCCTCGCCTCGATCTGGCTCGGTCGCCGCTCCGCCCGGCTGACCCGCTGGCCACGATCGGTCGTGCAGGTGGGCAGCGCGGTGCTGGTGGTCTTCGCGCTCGTCGGGCTTGTCGACGCCGAGAATCGGCACGGCAACGACTACTACTACGACCAGACCTCGGTCGACAGCCAGTACAGCCGGGTCCGGGACGTCTTCGTCTACGACGGTGAGGGCCGGCTGGTGGAGAACGCCCGGCTCTTCGACCAGGACGGCAATCCGATCCGCCTCGGCTACCCGGACTGTGAGGGTCCGGTCAACGATTACGGAGCCCCGCTGCTGCGGCCGTACCCGTACTGCGTGGGCCGGGCGCCCTTCGGCCCTCGCGGTCCGGCCGGGTCCAACCCCAACCTGGCGCCGCCCGCGTTCAGCTCGCCGCCGGCGGATCCGACCACCACCCCGACGGCGGACCCGACTCGCACGCCGACCAGCACGCCGACGGCAGGCGGTACGGCGACCGACGAGCCCTCGGCGGACCCGACCGCGACACCGGCCGGCACGCCGAGCCCCACCCCGACGAGCTGAGTGACGGTGTGAACTGGATCATGCGGGCGACTGTGGGAAATAACTGAACGGACGAGGCGGGCGGGACGACACCGGAAATCAATGATCGTTACGGTGTCGTCTGCTCATCCACCCCTCGGAAGGAACCCCCGTGCCAGAGCAGGTCGCAACGCCCTCCGCCTCCGATGGTGCACCAGCTGAGCCGGCCAACGCGACGCCGGAGCCGGCCGTCGAGACGCCCCAGCCGGCCGAGCCGCAGGCGGGGGTGTCGCGTCCCGCCGAGCCGAAGTCGACCGGGTCGGAGCTGACCGAGTCGGGTCCGACCGAGCCGGAGTCGACCGAGCCGAAGTCGGAGCCGAAGCTGGAGTCGAAGTCGACCGAGCCGCGTGCGGCCGGGTCGGAGTCGGAGGAGTCGAAGTCGGCGTCGGCGTCGGCGTCGGCCGAG